>QIDL01000379.1 GCA_003228415.1 Gammaproteobacteria bacterium
GATGCGCGCGTTGTTGCAACGGGTCTCCGAAGCCAGCGTTTCAGTAGACCACCAACAGATTGCTCGAATCGACCACGGGCTGCTGGTGTTGCTCGGTATCTATCCCGATGACGGTGCGTCTGAAATCCGCTACCTGGTGGACAAGACCCTTGGCCTGCGCATCTTTCCGGACTCAGACAAACACATGAATCGAAGTGTTGTCGATGTCGCAGGAGGCGTGTTGGTGGTGTCGCAGTTCACGCTGGCGGCCGATGTGAGTCGTGGTAAACGCCCTGGATTCTCAAGGGCGGCGACGCCGGAGGTCGCTCAGCCTCTCTATGAGGATTTTCTGGCTGTGATGCGAGAACGCTACGCTCGGGTTGCGGCTGGATGCTTCGGCGCGGATATGCAGGTGGCGCTGGTCAACGATGGTCCGGTGACCATTCTGTTGGAACGACACAGGGGCCAGGACTCTCACTCTACATGACCTCGTCGCGGCGCTTCTCCACCAGCCGCGCGAAGACGATACCGATCTCAAACAGGATCCATGCCGGAATGGCCAGCATCAACTGGGAGATGACGTCCGGTGGTGTCAGCAACATGCCGAAAACAAAGCAGCCGACAATAATGTAGGGTCGTTTTGCCGCCATGCCTTTCGCGCTTGCGATGCCGGACCAGGCCAGCAGCAGCACGGCAACCGGAATTTCGAATGCGAATCCGAACGCAAAAAACATCTTCAAGACGAAATCGAGGTAGCGGTTGATGTCGGTCATCATCGTGACGCCGATCGGGGTTACCCCGGCCAGAAACTGAAACACCAACGGAAAAACCAGGAAGTACGCGAAGGCTACCCCGACGTAGAAAAGCAGGACGCTGGAAATCAACAGCGGCGTCGCGAAGTTTTTCTCATGCAGATACAAACCTGGCGATACGAATCCCCAGATCTGATGCAGCAGATAAGGTATTCCAGCGAATATCGCGGTGTAGATCGCGAGCTTGAACGGGGTCAGAAACGGTGATGCGACTTCGGTTGCGATCATCGTTGATCCACCCGGCAGGTGGGCCATGAGAGGGGCGGCGACGAACGCATAGAGTTCGTTGGCGTAGAAGTAGATCGGGAAGAACAGTACCAGCACCACCAGTAGTCCGTGCAGGATGCGGCTGCGCAGTTCGACGACGTGATCGAGGAATGGCTGTTCGCTTGCATCCACCAGCTGATCGTGAGTCGGTGGGCTTTCCACGATGTCTGAATTCGAGTCAGCCATTGCCGGTTTTCTCGTCGGCCGTTGTCATGGATTCGTGGGTCTGACCCGGGGAGGCTGCTTCATCTGAATCAGACCTGTTATCCAAGTCGCCGGCCTCAAAATCGCTGGGACTGTCGCGTGGTGGACCTATGTTGTCCTGGGCGGCGATGCTATCCGTGGCATCTGCATGGGACCCGGTTGCAATCGAAGCGCCAGGATCGATCGAAGGTGCCTCCATCGCTTTCACACCGTCATTGATCGATGCCTGCACCGTGTTGGCAGTGTTTTTGACTTCGGATTCGATGCGCTTCATTTCATCCATGATGGCTTCGTTGTGCAACTGCCGCCTGACCTCATCCATGCCGATTTCTTTTTCGATCTCGGCCTTCACCGTGGTGAAACTGCGACGCATGCGACCCAGCCACAAACCCAGGGTTCGTAGCGCCTCGGGCAGCCGCTCCGGGCCGATGACGAGCAAGCCGACGATGGCTATCAGCACCAGTTCCGGAAAACCGATATCAAACATTGCTGTTTTGCTTGGATTCCGTGTGAGCGGTTTTTGCCGAGCCGGTGTTCAGATCGCCTTCGATGACCTTTTCGTCATCCTTGGGCGCGGGCTCTTCATCTGTCACCGCTGTGCGAAATCCTTTGATGGCGGAACCGAGATCAGATCCCAGATTCTTCAGACGCTTGGGCCCGAAGATCAAGAGCACGATCGCCAGCACCACCAGCAATTCTGTAAGACCAAATCCTGAAAACATGGGTTATCTCCGTAGTGAAGTAACCATTATAAGCCTTTGCCGAGAGACTAGTGTGTCCGTGTTCGAATAGAGATTCGCGAGTGTATCCCGTCCTGCGGTGCAGGCGCTCTTTATTCCGCCGCGGGCGCTCGCTCACGCTTTTCGTCGTGGCCGGAAATTCCGAAGCGGGCTCGTAGAACCTGCAGTACCTGATTTGGATCTTCGTTGAGGTGAGTCAGCATCACCATGCTGTGAAACCATAAATCGGCAACTTCATTGACCAGATCTGTGTTGTCTGCTGCGGGATCTGCATCCTTGGCCGCGACGATGACCTCCGTGCACTCCTCGCCCACCTTCTCCAGGATCCTGTTCAGGCCCGCCGCATAGAGACTGGCAACATAGGAGGTGTCCGGGTCAGCGCCGCGCCTGTCGGCAAGAGTCTGACTGAGCTCATCGAGTATATCCATGCCTGTATTCCCGTTACGATCGAAGCAGTAGCAGAGCACCCGCCACGGCGCTGACCAGGCCGGCGGTGGTAGCGAGGTTGGCGGGGGTGTCGAGCGCTGCTGTCAGGGGATCGAACAGCAGAAGAGCCGCCATCACCAGCAGTGCGGTTCCAGACGTTCGCTTGATCGCCCGTCCGCGGGTGAGCAGCGCAAGTTTCTGTTCAAGCTTCCTGAGTTCCCGGGATTGCCGGTTCGTTGACCGTTCCAGAGCCCGCAGTCGGCCGGTGGCCGAAAGCAGCATCGAGGGAAGCTGCGGTAGTTGCTCGAGGAGTTCTCCCGCGTGGGCGGCGACTTCTCTCAGAGCAGCCGTGGGTCCGACGTGATCCACCATCCAGTGTTCCATGAATGGTTTGGCGGTTTCCCACAGATCGAGTTCCGGGTACAACTCCCGTCCGAGCCCTTCGATGTACAGCAGGGTTTTCTGCAGCAATACCAGTTGCGGCTGAATCTCCATGTTGAATTCGCGGGCGGTATGAAAGAGTTGAATCAGAAAGTGACCAAAGGAAATCTCGTTGAGAGGTTTTGCGAAAATAGGCTCGCAGACCTCCCGAATCACCCGCTCGAACGCCGTCGGGTCGGTATCGTCCGGGACCCACCCGGATTCCAGGTGCAGGCGAGCGACCTCGGCATAGTCTCTGTTGAAAAAAGCCAGCAGGTTTCGCGCCAGATACTCCTGATCTTCCCGCTCCAGGTGACCAATGATGGCGCAATCAATGGCGATGTAGGATGGATTGTCCGGATCATCAGCGTTGATAAATATGTTACCCGGATGCATGTCGGCGTGGAAAAAGTTGTGTTCGAACACCTGGGTGAAGAAGGTTTCCACACCGCGTTCCGCAAGCCGCTTCATGTCGACTCCGCGTCGATGTAACTCGTCGATATCTGAAACGGGCACGCCGTATATTCTTTCCAGAACCAGCACCTCGGTTCGGCAATGCGCATGAAAAACCCGGGGCACATAGAGCAAGGGAGAACCCGCGAAATTCTGCCGGAGTTGTTCGGTGTTGGCGGCCTCTTTGACCATATCCAATTCGTCGAAGATGGTGTGTTCGTAGTCGGCCACAATATCCGGCAGATGCAGGCGCTGAGCGAGTTCGAAGTTTTCGTCGAGCCAGCGGGCGAGGGATTTCAACAGTGCGATGTCTTCGGCGATTACCCTGGCAATCCCCGGTCGTACCACCTTCACCACCACGTCTTCACCGCTTGTGAGTGTAGCCGGGTGCACTTGTGCTACCGATGCCGATGCCATGGGTACGTCGACAAAGTCTGCAAAGATCTCGCTGAGCTGGGTGCCCATTGATGCCTCGACGATGGCCCTGGCCTCGTGACCCGGAAATGGCGGTACCGCGTCCTGCAGGTCTGCCAGCTCGTCGGCGATGTCCAGCGGGATCAGATCGCGCCGGGTCGAGAGCAACTGGCCGAACTTGACGAACACCGGCCCGAGTTCCTGCAAAGCCAGTTTCAATCGCGCCCCGCGGGAGTGACGGCCTTGTGGAATCAACTTCAGCGGTGAGACCTTTGCCAGCCAACGCAATCGATCAGGCGCATAGGGTTCGATCAGGGTATCCAGGCGATAGCGAGCCGCCGTGGTTGCGATCCGTCGGGTCCGTGTCAGGGAGCGCCAGCCGGACACCGTCAGCCTGCGCCCCGAATTGATTCGAGGTCCCGAACCCGGGCGCCCAGTCGATCTACCCGTAATTGCAGGTCTTCCATCAATTCCAGCATATCGGCCAGGTCTGTATTGCCCAGATAGTGTGACCGGGCTCCGTCACGGGCGAGCGCACCCAGGCTTTCGGCGGTGGATCTGAGCGCCGCGATGGCGGCTTCCGCCATTCCAACGAGATTGTCCGCGGCCTGCGATCCCAGGATTTCACCCATGGGGCCGGCCAGGTCCGGTTCGAAGTGCTTGAGCAGTTCCGAGAGGTCGGCGAGCACCTGCTCGTCTCCTTCGATTGTGACCCGGGAACTCGACGCCGGATCAGCCAGCAGCGCGAGTATGTCGGGTACCTGGCCGGTGACAATGGCGTTCGGCTTGTCAGCGGCCCGCGCCTCCACCAGCAATTGCTCGTTGCTGACTCTGATGGTCAGGGGGCGAGGTTCTACCCGGGGCGGGGTGAGAATATCGAAGCGCATGCTGATGCCCTCGAGGACGCGGAGCCGGGCTCGGCTCAAAGGATCCAGCTTCAGCGTCAGATTGCTGACGGACGTGAGCACCTGCGAGAAGAGCGCTTTGAATCCCGAATCCGCGGCGGTCATCATTTGCTGCCACGATGGATGGCGGCGATACCGGTCATCAGATTGTGATATTCCACATCGGTAAAACCGGCATCTTCCATCATCAGTTTCAGGGCTTCCTGAGAGGGGTGCATCTCGATGGATTCCACCAGGTACTGATAGCTTTCGGCGTCGCCGGTCAGCAGTTTGCCGACACCGGGCCAGAGCGATTGAAATACGCGGTATCCGGCGTCGATGACCGGGTTTTGCGGTTTCGAAAACTCCAGAATCAGCAGCACGCCACCGTGTTTCAGTATTCTTCTCAGCTCAACCAGGGCGGCGGTTTTATCGGTGAAGTTTCTGAGACCAAAGCCGATGGTGATGCAGTTGAAGGTATCGTCGGCAAAAGGCAGCTGTTCGCCGTCGGCCTGGCAGAATTGAATTTGCGCCAGTCCCTGATCCAGCAGCCGGTCGCGACCGACCCGCATCATCTCGGAATTGATATCCGCCAATACCACCAGACCTGTATCTCCGACAACGGGAGCGAACAATGCGGCCAGGTCGCCGGTTCCTCCGGCGAGATCCAGAATCCGATGGCCCTTCCGGACGCTCGACATCTGCAGTGTCATGCGTTTGAACAGGCGATGGGTACCCAGCGACATGAGGTCGTTCATCAGGTCGTAGTTTTCTGCGACGCTCTCGAAGACGCCGCGAACCAGCTGAGCCTTCTGATCCGGTGCGACCTTTTTGTGGCCGAAATCGACGCGCGTCATGGACAGCGGGCCCCTGTTGAAGTGATGGCGGCAGTTTACGCTCTCACCACTCGCCCTCGCCACTCATAGGATAGGAGCACCGTCGGACTCAGTCGCGAGGGGTCCAGTGGCCGACCGGAATTGTCGGCAGGCGCGAGGCGTTGGCCACCTTCAACTCGGTGATGTAGGCGGACCACAGTTGCTTCTGGTTGCGACCCAGTTCCGCCAGATAGTCCCAGGCAAAAATGCCGGAGTCGTGTCCGTCATCGAAGCCGATTCGAATCGCATAGTTGCCAACGGGCTCGATGGTACTGATGCCAACGTACTTCTTTCCCGTTTGCAGCACCCGCTGCTCGTCGCTGTGGCCTCGTACCTCCGCCGATGGTGAGTAGACCCTCAGTAACTCTGCGGGGATGGAACAGTTCCAGTCGTCGAAGGCGACTTCGAGGTTCTTGGAGCGTTTATGGTAAGTGATTTTCTGAGGGGCCTGCATCTTCTGCACTCGGCCGAAGCCTCGGGTTAAAGCTCAGGGTTATAAAATATAGCGCGACAGATCATGATCCTTGACC
>QIDL01000466.1 GCA_003228415.1 Gammaproteobacteria bacterium
GCTCCACCGACTATCGCGCCATCTATGCCCGGCACCTATGCCCGGCACAGTTACCGGCCCCGGTCTGCCGCGGGCTAACGCTAACGCAATCCGAAGTCATACCCTTCGCCGTTGGCGTAGCGCCGCAGGATACGCCGCGCCGTGGTCTGCACATGCACCTCGTCGGCGCCATCGTATATCCGGGCGAAACGGGCATGACGATACATCCGCTCCAGCGGCGTATCTTCGGTCACACCCAGGGCGCCGTGCACCTGGATAGCCCGGTCGATCACGTTGTGCAGCATCTTGGCGCCATAGACCTTGATCAGACCGATCTCCTCACGCGCTTCGCCACCCTCATCGATCTTCTGCGCCGCGTGCAGCGTCAGCAGCCGGCTCGCCTGAATCTCGGCCGCGGAATCGAATATGAACTTCTGAATCTGCTGGTGTTCGCCCAGGTTCTTGCCAAAAGCAACACGATTGTTGGCTCTGTTGCACATGAGATCGAAGGCCCGCTGCGCCTGACCGAGCCAGCGCATACAGTGGAAAATGCGGCCGGGGCCCAACCGGTCCTGCGCGATCTTGAAACCCTGGCCGCGGGGACCGAGCAGATTGTCCTTCGGTACCCGGACGTTGTCGTACTCCACTTCGTAGTGGCCTTCCGCCTGGCCCATGACCTTCACATCGCGGAGGATGTTGTAACCGGCTGTGTCCGTGGGCACCACAATCATGGAAAAGGCTGCATGGGCCGGCGTTTCGTCGTCTTCGGTACGTACCATGCAGGTGGTATACGCGGCGGTTCCGGCGCCGGAGGTAAACCATTTGCGGCCGTTGATGACCCACTCGTCTCCTTCCAGTACCGCACGGGTCTGCAGCTGGGTGGGATCGGAACTCGCCACGTCGGGCTCGGTCATACCGAAGCTCGGAAAGACCTCGCCATCGACCAGCGGCTTCAGATATTTGTCACGCCACTCATCGCTGGCATAGCGGTGCAGCATGATGGAGTCCTGCAACGAGTGAGTCCCCAGCGCCACCGTGGCAATATCAGACCGCCCCACCACCTCGTTCACGAACACATAGTCCATGAACGGCAGGCCACCACCGCCTATTTCTTCCGGGTGACCCATGGCCCACAGGCCCTGGGTTTTCGCCTTGTCCATGAGCCCGCGCAGTATTTCTCCGCGCCGGGATCCGACCTTGTCCGACTGCAACTGTTCCTCGACCGGATAGACTTCCTGTTCGACGAAGTTGAGCACTTTGTTGCGCAACGGCGCTATGTGCTCGGGAATGGATAAATTCAGCATGATGTGCCCCGTGTCCTTTCCATCAAATTCACCATCAAACTAAGGATTTGTGGGCGCACTGTCAAAACACCCAGGTATGGCCCGCTACCCGGCTACCCCGCCATACCAGTTGAGCCGGTCATGCAGACCGACCACCTCGCCCACTATGATCAGCGCCGGCGAGACCAGACCGGCCACCTTCACGCGTTCCGCAATATTCATCAGCGCACCGATGACAATGTCCTGATCGGGCAGGGTAGCGTTGTGCACCACCGCTACCGGCGTCTCCGGCGCCCGGCCGTGGGCAATCAGTTCGCTGGCGATGGTCTCGAGCCCAAGCAGCCCCATGTAGATCACCACCGTCTGCTTCGGCTTCGCCAGCGATTCCCAGTCGAGGTCCACGGAATCGTTCTGCAGATGACCGGTGGCGAACACCACCGACTGCGCATGATCGCGATGAGTGAGCGGAATGCCGCAATAACTGGAGCATCCCGAGGCGGCAGTAATGCCCGGTACCACCTGAAAGGAAATGTGGTGCTTCATCAGCTCACCGATTTCCTCACCGCCGCGACCGAATATGAACGGGTCGCCGCCTTTCAGCCGCACCACTCGTTTACCCGCCCTGGCAAGCTCAACCAGCAGGTCGTTGATCTCCGCCTGTGGCATTGAGTGCTTCGAGGAAGTCTTTCCTGCATAGATCTTCTGCGCATCTCTGCGGGCCAGGTCCACCACAGCATCGGATATCAGCCGGTCGTAGACCACCACGTCCGCCCGTTGCAGCAGTCGCACCGCCTTCATGGTGATGAGTTCCGGATCGCCGGGGCCGCCGCCCACAAGGGCAACCTCACCGGCAGGGGGGAAATCCAGATCCCCGTCGGCCAGCAGCGCCTGAAGCTGCCGCTCACCCTCACCCGCCCTTCCGCGATAGATCTGGTCGGCAATATCACCTTCGAAAACTCCTTCCCAGAAACGGCGACGTTCGGTGGGTGTCCCGAACCGTTCTTTGACGGCCTGGCGGTATTTGCCCGCCAGGCTCGCCAGGGTACCCAGTGCCGCGGGGAGCAGAGTCTCGATCCTGGTTCGAGTCAGCCGCGCGAGTACCGGCGCTGCCCCGGAACTGCCGATGGCGACGATGACCGGATCGCGATCTACGATGGAAGGCAGGATAAAGCTGCACAGCGCCGGATTGTCCACGACGTTCACCGGGATGTTGCGTGACACGGCTTGTCTGGCAATGGACTCATTCAGCCCGGGCAACGAGGTTGCCACGATGACCAGCGTCATTCCGTTCAGATGCCGGGGCTCGAAGGCTTCATCGAGGCACACAGGCACGGGATCCAGTGCCCGGATACCGGCCTCGATCCCGGGCGCCACCACGGTGACACGGCCACCGGCTCGTTGCAGGAGTTCGACCTTGCGGGTGGCCACGGAACCGCCGCCGACGACCAGACAGGGCTGGTCTTTGATGTTCAGAAACGCAGGAAGGAAATCCATACAGAGCCGTACCATACGAATTCGTGGTCGCGCAGTATCCGACCTGAGGTGCCATATCTCAAGCCGTGGCGATCCAAGCCCGCGACCGGCACCACGTTCAGTCCATGGCTGCTTGACGAATTCGCCCCGGTAGCGCCGTTGCTCGCTTACACGCCGTAATTGACGGACCTACGGGCGCACTTCGTAGTAGAGATTGCTCGGATCCTCGAAATCGTGCAGCCGAAAGCGGCTGAACCCACCTTCCTTCGTCATGCGCTCGGCCACCGCCGGGTTGAACCCCAAGGTACCCAGCCCTGCACCGCCTGGCTCGGACAGCGCCGAAGACATGCAGGCCGACACGGAGAACCCATAGAACATGGCCAGCAGCGGATTACGCATGTTGTCCTTGAAGTCCGGCTGGCTGCGAATGTCCTTGATCAACCAGGTACCATCCGGCTTCATGGATTTTCGGATCGAAGAGATGACCTCACCCGGCCGCGTCATGTCGTGGATGCAATCAAAGGTAATCAGAAAGTCGTAGGTCGGATCCGACGGCACGCTTTCTCCGCTGGCAACAAATAGCTTCACGTTATCCAGATTCTGCTCCGCAACTTTCTCCTGGCATCGATCAACAGCATGCTGACTCGGGTCATAACCATGAAACTCGGTATCTGGAAACGCGCTGGCCATGGCCATCAGCGCAACCCCACCCCCACAGCCCACATCGGCCGCTACCGCACCGGAATCGAGCTTCTCCACCACACCATCCAATGCCGGGAGGATATTCGGCACGAATTCCTGACGTGTCCAGGGGCCAAGCATGCGCTCGGTGCGATGTGCAGCGTTAGGACCCAGGTCCTGATACGACAAGCCAATGCCCGTTTTGAACGCATCCACCAGTTTGTCAACCGTCTCCGGGGGCATCGTTCCAGAAAACGCACCGGCGGCAAAAGACAGACTGCCCGCTTCATCGGCCAGCACCGCGGCCCCTACAGGTAGCAGCTCGAACCGATCTCCGTCATGGTAGTTCAGCAGGCGTGCTGCAGCCTGTCCACGCAGCCACTCCAGCAGCCAGCGTTCCTTGAGGCCGGTCTTTTCCGCAAGCTCCGCCGCCGACACCGCGCCCGCACCATCGAGGGCCTGATAGAGCCCGAGACGATCGCCGATGTGGATCATCAGCGAGACCATCTCGCCCATCTTGTAACTCCACACCGAAAACGAGTATCGCTTCAACTCGTCCGGATCGATGTCTGCATGGCTCATAGTAAACTCCTCGGTAATCAATTCAGGTCCTGGGAAACGGCGACGGCATTCAGCTTCGCATGATATCGAGGATTGGCATTCCAAGCGACAGCCAGGCTCTCGTCGGCTCGGCTACGGCTCCTGGTCCATTTGGCCACCTAATCTGATTTGCTATAACCTGTAGGCATGACAGAAATCGTCGTTCTCATACCTTTTGACTCACTGGGCTGGCATTAACATGCCCAGATACCCCGGTCATGCCGTCGACCGAATGCACCCACACACGATCTTTGTCACCAGTCTCTTCGACATGCCTCACTACGTACGCGAGCTGGCGCCCACCCGGGTAGTCTCGATCATTCAACCCAACCTGCAGCCGCCGCGTCCAGAGGAACTCGCGGAACATGCTCACCTCCGGGTCGAGGTACACGACATCAACGAGCACCAGGAGGACCGTATCCTGGCCAGATACCGGGATATCGAAGAGCTGGTCCGTTTTGTGGGGACCTGGAATCCCGGCGAAGGCGCGTTGCTCACCCATTGTTATGCGGGTGTTTCCCGGTCCACGGCCACCGCCTTGATTGCCGCCACCATCAAAACAGGCGATCCCACGTGGTCGGCCATCCGACTGCGGGCGGCCGCACCCCACGCCTACCCGAATCGCCACATCATCGCCCTGGCAGACGAGGTGCTGGGCCTCGACGGTGGTTTGCGTGCAGCCTGCGAGGCCATGGGTGATTCGACAGCCTCCTTGTTAGACGGCGCGGAAGGTCCTCTCACCGTACTGCGCATCGGTGATGAACAGGATCCGAGCGGATCACTGCCCAAAAAGCCGGGTAACTGAAAAAGGGCAAAACGTGTCGCTGATCACCTGGTCGTGGATCTTCCTCGTTCTATACATCGGTCTGATGGTGGCCATTGGCCTCTATGCCCAGCGTCGAGTCAAACACGCCGATGATTTTGCCGTGGCGCGGGGTTCCTACGGACCGATTTTCCTGGCGTTCGCCTTCGCGGCCTCTACCGCCAGCGGTGCGACCTTTCTGGGTAGCCCGGCGCTTTCCTACGAGTGGGGTTATGCCGCCAACTGGAGCAACTTCCTTTACCCGATAGGTCTCTACTTCGGCGTGCTGATCAGCATGCGGCTGATCGCCACGGCCGGTAATCGCTTCGGTAACCGTTCAATTCCGGAGTATCTGGGCGATCGCTATCAGTCCGATGGCATTCGAGTGCTGGTGTCGGTCATGTCCCTGGTGCTGTTTTTCTATCTGGCGGGCCAGCTTGTTTCTGGATTGGTGATGTTCGAGATCATGCTGGGCCTACCGGCAGAGTGGGCGTTGATCATCACCACTGTGGTACTGCTGTTTTACGTCGTGCTCGGTGGCGCTCATGCCGACATTCTCACCGATGGCATCCAGGGCTTCATGATGTTGCTGCTGGCAGTGGTTGTGATTGTCATGTTTCTGATCGGCTACGGCATGGACGGCGGATTCCCCGCCATGCTGGACAGCCTGGCCGATCAGGACGAAAACCTGGTACAGCCGCTGAATGTCGCCACCCCCCTTTACCACTCTTGGTGGTCTATCATCGCCGTTGTCTTCGCTCACATACCGCTGGGGCTCCTGCCCCATCTGGGTAACAAGCTCTGGGCGTTGAAGGAAACCGACGGTCAGATCAGGTTCGTCCGTCTCGCTTTCCTGTTCGGCCTTGCCATGGCCATGCTCGGCGTGGGTGGGCTGCTGGCCCGCGCGTTGCTCGGCGACGTGCTCCTCGAGCCCGGCTCCACACCCAATGCCTCGTTACCCATGCTGTTCATCGAGCTGTTTCCACCCTGGCTCGCCGCTCTGGTCGGTGTCGGCGTGCTGTCGGCCATCATGAGCACGGCGGACGGTCTGGTGGTTTCCTCATCACAGATTGTCGCCAACGATCTCTATCGCCGCACCATCGTGCCGAAGCTCGAGCTGAGAATGGACGAAGACGCCCTGGACCGGCGGGTGTTGCTGATCAGTCGCTTTGCCACGGTGGTG
>QIDL01000413.1 GCA_003228415.1 Gammaproteobacteria bacterium
GTCCCCACTCACTGCCAGCAGACGCTGGCCTATCTCGTCGACATAACTCTGCCACTCGGGATCGTCGTAGAGGCCGTCATTCTCGAGAAAGGCCTGGTAGGTTTTTGCGCCTGGACCTGCCCAGGCAGCATGGGTGAGCAGCAACAGCAGGGCAATACTCAGCGACCGTCCAGCGCGCCAGCACCGTTTTGCCGGGCGAAGCGATCCCGGCTGCGTGAGCCAGGTCAACGTTCGTTTGAATGGACTCGGGGTCATGTCGCCAACCACCTGAACCGAACGGGGCGAATCTCGCTTAGCCGGTGTTGAAAAAGGACGCCTAATTAGACCTCAGAATACTACTCGGTTCAAAAGTCATGATTCAATGTGTGACCATAGCGAACACCACCTGAACGAGCGGTGAACGGTGTACGGAGAAAGGTAAAAGGTGAACAAAAGAGCAGCGGCAGACAGGCAAAAACTTGCGGCGCTCACCCGCCCCGGGTTGCAGAAAAACTCTAGCGGGAAATGCTGCGGTTGCCGAAACGCTTGCGGAAGCGCTCTACCCTGCCACCCGCGTCCAGCGTCTTCTGCTTGCCGGTATAAAAGGGATGGCACGCAGAACAGACATCCAGGTGGATATCTTCTTCCAGGGTCGAACGGGTTTCGATGACGTTCCCGCAGCTGCAGGTTGCCTTGATGTTTCGATATTCTGGATGAATCTCTGGTTTCATAGCCGACGCCGCCCGGAAAAGGTCGCGAATTTTATGCAGATGGCACAGAGAAGGCAATCCCTCGCTGGCATCACTCGCTAGAATGGCGTGAAAATGTCCCCATCCACACCACCACCCTGCCAAGCCCCTGCAGACGCCGGGAGACACGCCAGGAGAATCGTTCGCGTCGCGCTGCCGGTACCGCTGCATCGGCTGTTCGACTATGCCGTGCCCGAATGTCTGCCATTGCCGGTGATCGGCGCCCGGGTGACCGTCCCCTTTGCTGGCCGCCGGCTCGTCGGTATCTGTATGGCAATCAATCCGCCGGATGCACACCATAAAGTCAAACATCTGGACACAATTCTCGATGAGGAAAATATTTTCGGGTTCGAGATCTTCGAACTCGGAAAGTGGCTCGCCGAATACTATCTACACCCCCTGGGTGAAGTGTGGGCGACGCTGCTGCCCGCCGCAGCGAGAAAGCCGCAGCCATTGCGCATCCCTGGTATCGACCGCTGGGAAATAACCGGCCCGGCAACCAATCTCGGCCGTTCGCCGCGTCAACGAGCGCTCTACGAGACACTCGAACAAGCCGGCGGCAGCGCAACCATGGAGGCTTTGAAAGCCGCCGGGTTCAATCGAACCCACCTCCGCGCCCTTGCCGCCAAGGGTCTGGTCGGTTTGCAGCAACAGGCCGTGGCACCTCCCCGGCGGCTCATCGAAGCAATGAACCTCAACACTTCCGAAGTACCGGATCTGACTCCCGAGCAGAGTCGCGTTCTGGAGACCCTGGAAGCTCAGCGCGGCTTCGCTCCGGCGCTGCTGGACGGCATCACCGGCAGCGGTAAAACAGAAGTCTACCTGCGTCATATCGAAACCGTCCGCAGGTCTGGCAGGCAGGTGCTGGTACTGGTGCCGGAAATCGCCCTCACCCCACAGACCCTGTCCAGATTTCGAGCTCGGTTCGGCGAGGCTGCAGTCATGCACTCCAACATGACCGATCGCGCGCGGCTCACAGAATGGCTGAGAACCAAACAGGGGCAAAACGGCATTCTGATAGGCACCCGCTCCGCGGTTCTGACCCCTTTCAAAGATCTCGGGCTCATCGTGGTGGATGAGGAGCACGACGCCTCCTTCAAACAGGCCGATGGGCTACGTTATTCGGCCCGCGACGTTGCCGTGAAGCGAGCCCGGGATCTGGATATTCCGCTGATCCTCGGCAGCGCGACGCCTTCGTTTGAAAGCCTGCACAACGCACTCCGAGGGCGCTATCGACACCTGCGATTGACCCGGCGCGCCGGAGGGGCCGAGCTGCCGGTACTACGGCTTGTCGATATTCGTGGTCAAACCCTGACCGGCGGTCTCTGTGAAACTCTCCTGGCGGCAATTGGCAAACACCTCGCTGCTGGCGGGCAGGCACTCGTGTTCCTGAACCGGCGAGGTTTCGCGCCTTCGCTGATGTGTGGGTTCTGCGGCTGGCAGGCGCGCTGCCGCGGCTGCGAATGGCCAATGACCATGCATCGGCAGCCGCCGTCTTTAATCTGCCACCACTGCGGTCGACGCCAGACGCTGACCGAACGCTGTCCCGAATGCGCTCACGATGCTTTGATCGCGGTAGGTACCGGCACCCAGCGCTGCGAAGCCACCTTGCGCGAGCGATTCCCGGACACCCCCGTCTATCGCATCGATCGAGACACGACCCGCAGTCAAAAACGTCTGGAGGCTAAGCTCGAGGCCATCGGTCGTGGTGAGCCCGCCATCCTGGTAGGCACTCAGATGCTCGCCAAAGGCCATCACTTTCCCGATGTTTCGCTGGTCGCGGTCATCAACGCCGATGGCGGTTTCATCAGCCCCGATTTCCGTGCGCCGGAGCGGACGGCGCAACTGATCACTCAGGTCTCGGGCCGGGCCGGACGTGCTGAACGCAAGGGAGTCGTCTACATACAGACCTATCAACCGGACAATCCGCTACTCACCACACTGACCGAAATCGGCTATGGTGAGTTCGCCCGTCGCGAGCTCGAATCACGCGCCACCGCCGAGCTGCCGCCCTTTCAGCCCATGGCTCTGGTGCGCGCCGAATCGGTGAACGGTGATGACGCTCGCGGCTGGCTCAGCGTCATCGCCGCTGCGCTCGGCGACACGGTGGAAGTTTTCGGTCCGGCACCAGCCATCATGCCGCGGGTTGCCGATCGAATTCGCTATCAACTGATGGTGACTGCCACCTCCCGCGGTCGCCTGCATCAGGCCTTGAAGCCGCTGGGCATGCTGAAAGACGCACCACGGAACCTTCGCTGGTCACTGGACATCGATCCCTACGACACCTACTGAGACACCTACTGAGACACCTACTGAGAAGAGTCGCCATCTGCCCATGGAAGTGCTGCCGGAAGTCTATGAGCGTGCGATGCCTCGGACACTGGCCTATCATTCGCCGCCATGACCAGAGACTACGCTAGACACCGCAAATCTCCGAAGAAGCCTGCCGGGAAGAGACCCCGTCGACGTACACCAGCCAGAAAACCGGAGAAACGCAGCGCCTTCAACGCACCCAGTTTTTCCGCAGGAGTCATTTTCGGTGCTGGCTTGATCCTGCTGGCAAGCTATGCGCCCGGCGTTTTCCAAGAATCCATCAACGCTGTGCGAATCGAGCTGGAGCCCCCGGCCGAAGAGATCGTTTTCGAGTTCCAGGAGATGCTCGAACAGGACACGGTGGTCACCGATCCCAGTGATTATCCGGCCGAATTTCTCGACAGCGACCCCTCCGCACCCCCTCGTGAATATCTGGTCCAGGCGGCTTCGCTTCGGGCCAGCGAAGCCGCCGCGGCATTGCGTGAGCAATTGATGGCCCAGGGGTTGCCTGCCAATTACGAGAAAGTCGTCATCAGTTCCGGTACCTGGTATCGGGTCACGGTTGGCCCCTTTCCGACCGAGGTCGAAGCCAATCGAGCTTTGACGCGCCTTCGCGAGCAAAAACTCACGCCCCGACTGATCAAGTTGGGTTGATCGATCTGTGTTGATCGATTCATCCTGACCGAGTTGAGCCAACCACACCCGCCACAGCCCGGATGGTCTCGGCAATCCCGATATTGAAAAGCCCAGGTCCCGCCCCCACTATCCCTACTACTCTATTTCCGCAGGACCCAGAGCAGTGCTTGAACAGTTCCACGGCACGACCATCGTTTGCGCTCGCACAGCTACCCAGGTCGCTCTGGGTGGGGACGGCCAGGTTTCTCTGGGCCAGACCATCATGAAGGGCAATGCCAGGAAGGTACGCCGCCTGTATAATGACACAATACTGGCCGGTTTCGCCGGCGGGACCGCAGACGCTTTTACCCTTTTCGAGAGATTCGAAGGCACTCTGGAGAAGTTCCACGGCAATCTGACTCGCGCTGCGGTGGAACTGGCCAAGGACTGGCGCACCGACAGGGCGCTCAGGCGACTGGAGGCCATGCTGCTGGTTGCGGACACCAGCGCGTCTCTGCTGATCAGTGGTACCGGCGACGTCATCGAGCCGGAAACCGGTGTGATCGCCATCGGCTCCGGAGGCCCGTTCGCACAGGCCGCTGCAAGAGCGCTGTCAGAAAATACAGATCTCGATGCCAGAGACACGGTCGAAAAGGCCTTGGCAATTGCCGCAGACATCTGCGTATATACCAACCATCAACGCACCATCGAGGTACTCGACCTTTAGTCACCGCCATGTCCATCATGACCCCCAGAGAAATAGTTCACGAACTCGACCGTCACATCATCGGCCAGGACGATGCCAAGCGCTCGGTCGCCATCGCCCTGCGCAACCGCTGGCGACGCATGCAACTATCCGAAGAAATGCGCGATGAGATCACACCGAAGAACATCCTGATGATAGGTCCAACAGGCGTAGGCAAAACCGAAATCGCCAGGCGCCTGGCGAAACTGGCCAACGCTCCATTCATCAAGGTCGAAGCCACCAAATTCACCGAGGTCGGTTACGTCGGTCGCGACGTGGAATCCATCGTGCGCGATCTCGTCGATGTCGCCGTGAATATGTTGCGCGAAACTCAGATCGCCCATGTGCAGCATCGTGCAGATGACGTGGCTGAAGACCGCATACTCGATGCACTGCTACCCGAACCACACGGAGTCGGCTTCTCGACGGAGACATCGGCGGTGGAGACCGACGGCGCAGATTCATCCACGCGTCAACTGTTCCGTAAAAAGCTCCGCGAAGGCGAGCTTGATGACAAAGAGATCGAAATCGAAATCGACACCACCCCCATCGGGGTGGAGATCATGGCCCCGCCCGGCATGGAAGAAATGACCAGCCAGCTGCAGAACATGTTCAGCAATCTGGGTTCCGGGAAAAAACGCAGCGTTCGACTCAAAGTGAGCGATGCCTTGAAGAAGATACGCAAAGAGGAAGCAGCGAAGCTCATCAACGAAGAAGAACTCAAGACCAAGGCCATCGAATCTGTGGAACAGACCGGCATCGTTTTCCTGGACGAGTTGGACAAGGTTGCGAAACGCAGCGAAGGCGTCGGTGCAGACGTCTCCAGAGAAGGTGTGCAGCGAGACCTGCTGCCGCTGATCGAGGGCTGTACGGTTTCCACCAAGTACGGGATGCTGAAAACCGACCACATCCTGTTCATCGCCTCGGGTGCCTTCCATATGTCCAAGCCCTCCGACCTCATCCCCGAGTTACAGGGCCGGCTGCCGATTCGCGTGGAATTGAACGCGCTGACTCCGGAAGAATTCAAACGCATCCTCACGGAACCGAACGCATCACTGACCGAGCAATACCAGGCGTTACTGGCGACCGAAGGACTCAAGCTCGAATTTTCAGACGACGGCCTCGCACGCATTGCCGAACTCGCCTGGGAGGTGAATGAAGGCACCGAAAACATCGGCGCGCGGCGCCTGCACACCGTCATGGAACGCCTGCTCGAAGAAGTTTCCTACCAGGCCACCGATCAGGACGGCCAGCTGGTTCAGGTGGATGCGGCCTATGTGGAGTCTCACCTGTCTGCGCTGGTCAAGGATCAGGATCTGTCGCGCTATATTTTGTAACCCGGAGCTTTAACCCGAGGAACCCGAGGAACCCGAGGCTTCGGCCGAGTGCACTAGTGTCCTGTCTCACAAATAACCTACATATTCAGCGTGCCCTGCAAGGTTTCTGGCAAGGCGTCGGCTCGCCGGCAATATCTGGATATTGCCAAGAGTCGCAACGAAGCCAGAAGCCTTGCAGGGCGCGCCCTCCGGGAGGTCGCAGAATAGCCAACTACCGCGTTGTGTCCCTTGCCAAT
>QIDL01000138.1 GCA_003228415.1 Gammaproteobacteria bacterium
GCGTCGATCTGAATTGTGGCCATGGGCGCCTGCAGCTTGAAACCAGGCTGGCGATCCAGGGATGCATGGACATCACAGACGCAGGGTCTGGACTGATACCCTTCGATCGCATTCACCCGCACCTGCTCAGCCTCGGTGAAAATACTCAGGGCGATGCCCTTTTCCCCGGCGCGGCCGGTGCGTCCAATGCGGTGAACATAGACTTCGGGATCACGCGGCAATTCGAAATTGATCACCGCCTGCAGGGATTTGATATCCAGCCCTCGCGCCGCAACATCGGTTGCCACCAGCACGGGGCAACTGTTGTTGGAGAATTGAACCAGCACCCGGTCGCGCTCATGCTGTTCCAGGTCACCGTGAATGGCCAGAGACTCTATCCGGTGATCGTTCAGAAATGCGGCTACTTCGTCGCATTGTTTTTTTCGGTGGCAAAATACCAATGCCGACTCGGGTTGGTAGTGCTCGAACAGAACCAGCAATGTGTTGTTGCGCTCGTGTTTCTTCACCTGGTAAAACAACTGCTCAATGACACCGGGGTCATGCTCCGTTTCGACGGTGACGGTCACGGGATTGCGTTGAATAGAGCGGCTTATTTCTCTAATTGATTCGGGGTAGGTGGCCGAGAACAGCAAGGTTTGACGTTTAGACGGGGTCTTGGCAATGATCCGCGACATCGCATCCGAAAAACCCATATCCAGCATGCGGTCCGCTTCATCCAGGACCAGCGTTTTCAATCCGCGCAGTTGCAGCGTCCCCCTGGTCAGGTGGTCGAGAATTCGCCCCGGTGTACCCACAACGATATGCGCACCGTGCTTCAACGAACCCCTTTGCGGACCGAAGGGTTTGCCGCCGCATAAAGACACCAGCTTGATATTTGGAGTGGCCTGGGCCAACCGGCGAAGCTCCTTGCCAACCTGGTCGGCCAACTCCCGTGTCGGACACAGGACCAATGCCTGCACGCCGAAAAAGCGCGGGTTGATTTTCTGCAGTAAGCAGAGGCCAAAGGCCGTCGTCTTGCCGCTGCCGGTTCTGGCCCTGGCAATCAGATCTCTGCCGCTCAGTGCCAGCGGCAGACTGCGCGCCTGGATGGGGGTCATTTTCTGATAGCCCAGGGTATCAAGGTTGGCCAGTTGCGCGCTGGAGAGTTTGAGAGAAGAAAATCTTTCACCGGCCGGGTCACTCATGGTGTGACCATCCGCGCGGCGTGACCGCTTGTGGGTTCTCGAGGCGTACAGTCATCAGCCGGACGCGAGAAAAGGACCATCCACGCACAATCGACGGCCATCTGGAGCCGTGCAGGCGCCACAGATACCCACGCCGCACTTGGTCAGATAATCGATGGCGCTGAAAATCCGCTCATTGCCACAGAACTTCTGCTGTACCGCCACCGCAGCATGAACCATGGGCGCAGGCCCGCAGTTGTAAAAAACCGCTTTGCTCAGCTCATCTGGCGTCAACTCATCCAGCTTGCGGGCCAGCAGCTCGGTGACGACACCGTGAAACCCGCGGCTGCCGTCATCAGTGGCGATGTGCACGGTCGCGCAGGCTTCACACTCATCGACGAAATACAGACGCTCCGCGGTGCGCGCCCCCATGAAGATGTCCGCCTTGCCGAAATCGCGGGCGAGTTGATAGACCCCCGCCAGGCCGGTGCCACCGGCGACGGAGATGATTCTGGCGCCTTCAGGAGGTTTGACGGGCTGGCCATGGGGACCGCGAACGTATGCCCGGGCGCCAGGCTCGAGGGTAATGAGCTTGCCGGTGAATTCACCCAGGTTGATGACGACGAGCGAAAAAGGATCGTCGGTCAGTGCGGAGAAGGGCTTTTCCCCGACCCCGGGTATCCATAGAAAGATAAACTCTCCGGCCTGAATACCGATCTTTCGATCGAATGTCAGTATCGAGATGTCTTCGCTGACGCGCTGATTGTCTACCAGGGTAACGGGACTGAAGCCCATGTCGAGGTCGTAGACGATCAGCGACTCTGCCTTGTTGCCGGTACCGCGAACGTCGTCATCAAGTACTGTGAAATAGTGCTCGATCTCCGCCGTTGTCATGCCGGTCAGTGCCGAACCCACCCCGATAATACTGGCACCGGCCGCTTGATAAGCCTTCACATCGTCGGCGCTGCTGATACCACCACAGCCGATGATGGGCACATCGACGCGGCTGGCTATCTCGCGTACGCACTTGAGTCCGATCGGCAGCACGCCCTTGCCGGACATGCCCCCAAGCTCATTACTCAGCACCGGCGCGCCATGGGCACTGAAATAACCCGGACCGACGGTGTTGATCGCACAGAGCGCGTCGGCACCACCGGCAACAGCCGCCGCCGCGATCTCGGCGACGTTGTCGGCATTCGGTGTGAGCTTGGGTACCACGGGTATGTCTACGGCGGATTTCACCGCCGCGGTAATTTCCCGCACCAACTCCGGGTCCTGACCCATGGCCATGCCGTAGCCTTGCGCGTGAGGGCAGGACAGATTGAGCTCGAGACCATCCGAATAAGGGGCAAGCAGTCGCGCGACCTGGACAAACTCTTCGACACTACCGCCAAAAATTGAAGTCAGCAGAAAACGGTCGGAGGGGACCTGCAGATCGGCAAACAGCTCTGCGCAGCGCTGTGCCCCGGGATTGGTCAATCCCACGGCATTGACGAAGCAACCCGGTGCATACTGACTCAGGACCGGCTCGCGGTAACCCAGGCGCGGCTCCAGACCAATGCTCTTGGTGGTTATTACCCCCAACTGAGGAACATGCTCGAACAGATATTCGAT
This sequence comes from Gammaproteobacteria bacterium, assembly GCA_003228415.1. GTDB lineage: Bacteria > Pseudomonadota > Gammaproteobacteria > Pseudomonadales > Azotimanducaceae > SZUA-309. The sequence continues at coordinate 2,778 of QIDL01000138.1, forward strand.
GATTGGCACTGCCGTGGAGACTATCCCGGACGGAATGGTGTATGCACCTGAGAGGGTTTTGCCCAGGAAAACGGTCGTCAAAGCGCGGAAACTCGTTGCTGTGGAGTCATTGGGGAGCGGATTCTACGCGCTTGCAGGCCCGCTCACCATGAGCCCGAGTGAATCACCCGGAGCGATCGAACACCCGGGATAAGGTTGCCAGTCCCCGCCCCAGCTTGCGGGTGTCCTTGACCCGGAGTTCCGCAACGCACTGCTGCCTATACGCACTGTGTTCCAAGCGGTTCAGCGATTCGTTCAACTCTCGGTACACGGTATGCCCATAGGCCTCTTGCGCAGCACTCAATCCAGTAAACATCTCACGTTCTGGCCAGCTCGCGGCCATGAACGCGAGATCAACCAGATCTCGTGACTGCGTGGATTTATCTCGTCCACGATCCGTGTTGGCCATGAACTTTTCGGCGATGCAGGATGAATGATCCAATACAGCGAGGGGGAATGGCTTCATCTGGCTCCCACCAAGCTCAATGCGGCCTTCCGAGATGATCTCGATCTTCAATGGCTGGCCGTCCACCAGCAGAAATGTTCTGATCCCGTACATGTCTGCGCGAATGTCGCGCATCAGTTGGTAATTGCCTTTGAAAATGTCACCAAAAGACGATTGACTGATCATCCCGCGTAACTCCCGATAGCCTGTCCGGTCGGAGCAAAGAAAGTCGACGTCCATTGATTCGCGATACTCGTTCAATTCGAGCACTATTCGAGTCCCTCCCCCGAAGTAGCATTTCAGATCCAGCAGCAGCGGTGCGTTCAACGCTTTCAGCACCGACCAGACCAACTGATGTCGATCCCTTTTCAAGTCAGGCATTCACGACACCTTCACCGAAATCCTTCTTGAGCGCGTCAATCAGTGCACGCTCCTGTTCGGGCATTGCCTCCTCATCCACATGCCGCCAGTTGCTCTCGTACAGTCTGAATGCTTCCTCACGGGGGACATAGCCGGAGGCTCTGTTCCAGCAGAGCAGCGCCAGATTCGGATGAGCGCTGATTCTGACCATCTCGTGATTCAGAAACTCGCAGAGACGCTGGACAAAAGCGTCACTGTGCATACCTGTTTTCAGCCGATCCAGGAATGGTAGCGGCAACTTGATCTGATACAGGCCGAATCCTGCCTGTCGGTCTTTCAGCCGCTGTTTCTGCTTGGCTACGCGTAGTTGTTTTCTTCGGCGGTCCATACCACCAATACTCGAATGATGACATGTCATCATAGCATCCACTAAGTTGAAGGTAAAATGATCGGACGGAGTTGTTGGTCAGCGCGCCAGGACGGTTCAGGGTGCTTCGGTGGTGGGAGCTGCGTCTGCAGAGCGCAGTGTGTTTTCGTTGTCCTGCATGAGCTTGTAGGTCACGTAGTACTTGAAGATGTTTCGCACATAGGTCACCGGCTCCATCCCTACTTTTTCCGCAACGACCCGCTCGACCACCCCGAACCACTGGTTCGGATCCAGACCACGGCGAGCGGCTTCCCTGCGCAGTCGACTGATCCGGGTCGGACCGGCGTTGTAGGCGGCAAACGAAAACAGATGCCGATTCAGCTCGTCCATCTCCGGTTCATCAAAGTAGTGATCGGCAATGTGCCGCAGGTACTTATGACCCGCGTGGATATTGGCGTCCAGTTCCTCGATGTTGGGAATGCTGATCGGCGGAGCCTTTGCGGTGGAGGGTAACAATTGCATCACGCCGACGGCTCCCGCCGGGCTGCGCTGACTCTGCACCAGCCGGGATTCCTGATAGGCCTGCGCCGCAATCAGCAACCAGTCGAATTCGTAGTCTCTGGAGTAACCGCGGAACAGATCGGCCATCGCCTGGAAACGCTTGCGGTCAGCGCTCGCTGATGCGTTGTGCACATAGTTGTTGTCCTGCAGGTAGCGTTGGAACAGCACGTTTCCGATCAAGGTGCCTTCACGATTGGCCCGAACGAAGTCATCGACAATCGGTTGCAAGCCGGTGAAGTCCTTGCGGACAGCCCAGGCAATCTCCCTGCCGGATTTCACTTCGAGGTCGCCGCGCACCACGATGTTCTCGAGTACCTTCGACCAGAACTCCGCCATATGGCTGTCCGCCACCGTGATTCCAATCACCCCTGCATTCACCAGCTCGAGGATGTCCTCGGTCTGAAGGAACTCGTTCATCGCCACCACTTTGATTGGTGCCAATCCCCGATCACCGAAGGTCTGATTGAGGTCTTTGACACTCTCGAAGAAGCTGCTGGATCTCCGTATGTGAACCGAGCGGCCCGCCAGGTCTTCGAGATTGGAGATTCTCGGCGTATCCGTGCCATGCACGATGATTTCCGAAACATCGGTCAGAATGGGCACAGAAAAATCGACCTTGCTTGCACGCTCTTCGGTGACGGTGATATTGCCGACCGCAATATCGCCCAGCCCTTCAGCCAGGAATTCGATCATCTGGTCGCGTGCCACGGGGATTGGCAGGATATGAATTCTGGGGTGAGGCGACCCTAGACGCTTCTGCAGGAAAGGATCGAACTGCCTCAGATTTTCCGCTGTAATCCCGCGGATGTGCAGACCATCCATGAAGTAGTGTGTATGAGAATAACCAACCAGCACACGGAGCGTGCCTCGTTCCAACAGACCTTCGAGATCGTAGTTGTCAGCCTGCATTTCATTGCCGAACAGGCTGGGAGGAGGCCCCACGGGCGGTGGTTCCGAGGGCTCGGATTTCCCGTCTGCAACTCCCGCCACCGCTGTTTCGGGTGCAGTTGCCGTTGCGGTCGCGCTATCTGACTCGGGCGAGGTTTCATCGCTGCACCCCGACAGAACGGTGATCACAGCGACGATGAACAGCAGACTCCTAAACCAATGCTCTGTTAACACTATCATGGGCTGGCAATGTAGCGCCGAACCGCGGGCGCTTCCAACTTATCTTTCTGGATACGGCGTGTCCGTCGAAGACGATCGCGAGCGCCAATTCGCCACCTCGACGACCGTCAATCACTCGCATTACCCGGGACGATGCTGTGAGACAGTGGTGTATAGTGTGTGTATGTCACGCACCAACATTGATATCGATGATGAAGCCTGTGCGGTAGTGATGAAACGCTATCAACTGACCAGCAAACGCGATGCGGTGAACTTTGCCTTGCGCGCACTCGCCGCAGAACCATTGAACAC
>QIDL01000586.1 GCA_003228415.1 Gammaproteobacteria bacterium
GCGCGGCACCTTCACGGCGCCATTCTCAAAGGCATCCACAGCCAGTGCGCCCTCGCGATGCTGGAAGACAGATCCGGACCACTGGTGTGTGGTCTGGGAGTTCTGGAACACGATCTCCTCGGTCTGTTCGACATCTACACCCACCCGGATCGACGCGGCCGCGGTCACGCCGCTACGCTGGTAGGCCAGCTACTCGACTGGGGTCGGAGCCAGGGGGCCACCACGGCATACCTGCAGATGATCGCCAGCAACTCGGCGGCGCGAGCGCTTTACTCCAAGTTCGGTTTTGCGCGAGCCTACGACTACTGGTATCGGATTTCTGGCTGAGGTCATCCAACTGAGACGTGTTCCAGACTCGTCAGAAACTTGATTAAGCAGCGCATTTTTGAGATGTTTCGTTCCTCGCGCGAAAAAAGCACCGCTCGTTCGCCAATAATTATAATAAAAACAAGCAGTTAATAAGAGTTAACCAAGGGTTAGCTGCAGTCGGCGAACTAAACCCACAATAACCAGAAGCTCGGTTTTCGCGAGCAGACGGCTATCTTCGCGCCGACTTTTTGCGCGCGACAAGTGCCAGGATGGAATATGAATGAGGCTCCGATGAGCCAGACAACGTCAACGGGCTCCTCTCCCGGACAATTTCCGGAAAAGAGAGGCCTGTATGACCCAGCTTACGAGAAAGATGGCTGTGGGATCGGCTTCATCTGCGATATCAAGGGTCGCCCCAGTCGCCAGATCGTCGAAGATACACTGACCATGAACAGTTGTATGGCGCATCGTGGTGGGGTCGGCTATGAGCAGAACACCGGCGACGGCGCCGGCATTCTGGTCGGTTTACCGGAAAAATTCCTGATCAAGGTTGCCCGGAAAGACCTTGGCATAGATCTACCCGGTAAAGGCCTGTATGGGGTCGGCAACGTATTCCTGCCGACCGATGAAGCCTCCAGGGCGCGATGCAAGGCGACTTTCGAAGCAGAGATCGAAGCATCCGGCCAGCGCTTGCTCGGCTGGCGAGAGCTGCCCAACCATCCCGATGGTGCCGGGATCGGCAAAGCCGCACGGGCAGCCATGCCAGCCTTCGCGCAGCTGTACATCAGCGCCGAAGGCGTATCCGGCGATGCTTTCGAGCGCAAACTCTATCTGATACGCAAGCACACCACCCACCAGCTCAGAAACAATGAGAGCCTCGAGGGCCGCAAATCATTCTACGTGTGCAGTCTGTCTTCCAAGGTGATCATCTACAAAGGCATGCTGACTCCAAATCAGGTGCCGCTGTTCTACCCCGACCTGCAGGACAAAGACTTCGAATCTCACCTGGCCATGGTGCATTCTCGATTCTCCACCAATACCTTTCCATCCTGGGATCGGGCCCAGCCGAACCGTTTCATGAGCCACAACGGGGAAATCAATACCCTCCTCGGCAACGTGAACTCCATGAACGCGCGCCAGGGCCAGCTCTCCTCGCCCCTGTTTGGCGACGACCTGCAAAAGCTGTTCCCCATCGTGGAAGCAGACTGCTCCGACTCCGGCACCTTCGACAACGTGCTGGAGTTTCTACTGATGTCCGGGCGCAAGCTGCAGGAAGCGGTGCTCATGATGATTCCGGAGGCGTGGCAGCAACATCCAACCATGGATGAATCCAGGCGCGCCTTTTACGAATACAATTCCTGCCTCATGGAACCCTGGGACGGGCCGGCTTCCATCGCTTTTACCGACGGCACCTATGTTGGCGCGGTACTCGACCGCAACGGCCTGCGACCCAGCCGTTACTACATCACCGACGACGACAAGTGCATCATGGCCTCCGAAGTGGGTGTCGTGCAGGTGGACCCGGCCACCGTCATCGAAAAGGGCCGCCTGCAGCCCGGCCGCATCTTTCTGATCGACTTCGAAGCCGGTCGCATGATCCCGGATGAGGAGATCAAGTCCGAGTGGGCCAGCGCCAATCCCTACAAGGAGTGGCTCGATGCGCAGCGCATCGACCTGGAGGATCTGGGATGCAATGGCGAGGCACGTGGATTCGACCCGGAAACCCTGACGTCCCGCATGCAGGCATTCGGATACACCATTGAGACCATGCAGATCATGCTGCAACCGCTGGTCACAGAGCTGCGAGACCCGCTCGGTTCCATGGGCAACGATGCCGCACTGGCGGTCATGTCCGAAAAACCGCGGATGCTTTACGACTATTTCAAACAACGCTTCGCCCAGGTGACCAATCCGCCCATCGACTCGATCCGCGAAGAAGTGATCATGGCGCTGAACTGTTATGTGGGTCCGGAGCAAAACCTGCTCGAATCAACCGCTGAACACTGTCATAGACTGCGCATTCCACACCCGATCCTCTCCAACGAACAACTCGCCGCGCTCAAGCACATGAACCACCGCGGCTGGCGCAGCAAGACCATCGATATCACTTATGCGCCAGGCTCTTCCAGAGACGGCCTGGCCGCCGCTCTCGAGCGGATCTGCACGCAGGCGAGCACGGCCATCGACGACGGTTACAGCCTGCTCGTGCTATCGGATCGCAATGTGGGCATCGACAACCTGCCCATCAGTTCTCTGCTCGCGGTAGGCACCGTCCACCATCATCTGGTGAAACACCAGGCTCGTACTCAGATCGGCCTTATTCTGGAGAGTGGCGAGGCCCGCGAAGTGCACCACCACTGTCTGCTCATCGGATACGGTGCCGATGCCATCAACCCCTATCTGGCATTTGAAGCCTTGTGGGAATCGCGACGCAAAGGCTATCTGGATGGGGCGTCGCACATTCAGTCGGATGATGACGTGGTGGCCGCGTACCGCAAAGGCACAGCGAAGGGCATGCTGAAGGTGATGGCGAAGATGGGTATTTCCACGCTGCAGTCTTACAAGGGAGCGCAGATTTTCGAGGCCGTTGGCCTGGCGTCCGAGGTCATCGATCGTGCCTTCGTCGGTACCGCTTCGCGCGTGCAGGGCGCGGGTCTCGACGTTCTCGCCGAAGAAACGCAACGCCGCCACCAGATCGGTTACCCGAGCAGGAGCCAGAACGTCGCGGTGCTGCCTAACCCCGGCGACTTCCATTGGCGACGCCATGGCGACACCCACCTGTGGGACCCGGAAGCTATCGCCGACCTTCAGGTAGCTTCGCGAACCAACAGTGAAGAGGTCTACCAGCGCTTCTCCAGGCACGTGAACGAGGAAAGCACAAGAAAAAGCACGCTCCGCGGCCTGCTGTCATTCAGGTCGGGGGCCAACGGCAAATCCATCACCCTCGAGGAGGTAGAGTCCGAACAGGAAATCGTCAAGCGCTTCGCTACCGGTGCCATGAGCTTTGGCTCCATCAGCGCCGAAGCACACGAATCGCTGGCAATCGCCATGAATCGACTCGAAGGGAAGTCCAACACCGGCGAAGGAGGCGAAGATCCGGCTCGTTTCATTCCGCTGGCAAATGGCGACTCCAAGCGCAGCGCCATCAAGCAGGTCGCCAGCGGTCGCTTCGGCGTGACGATCGACTATCTGACCAATGCCGACGAGCTGCAGATCAAAATCGTCCAGGGCGCCAAGCCCGGCGAAGGGGGTGAACTGCCCGGTCACAAGGTCGACGACATCATCGCCAGCATTCGCCATTCCACCCCCGGGGTTGGGCTCATCAGCCCGCCGCCGCACCATGATATCTATTCCATCGAAGACATGGCGCAGCTCATTCACGATCTGAAGAATGCCAATCCCGAAGCTCGCATCAGCGTCAAGCTCGGCGCCGAAGTCGGGGTGGGTACCGTCGCGGCAGGTGTGACCAAGGCGCGTGCCGACCACCTGGTCATCGCGGGAGATACCGGAGGAACGGGGGCGTCGCCTCTAACGTCAATCAAACACGCCGGAATTCCCTGGGAACTCGGTGTTGCCGAGACTCATCAGACCCTGGTGCTGAACAACTTGCGCTCGCGCGTTGTGCTGCAGACCGACGGCCAGCTCAAGACCGGTCGCGACGTGGCCATCGCCGCGCTGTTGGGCGCCGAGGAATTCGGTTTTGCCACCGCCCCACTGATCGCCCTTGGTTGCATCATGATGCGTAAATGCCACCTCAACACCTGCCCGGTCGGCATCGCGACCCAGGATCCGCTACTGAGGAAAAAGTTCGCCGGCAAGCCGGAGCATGTGGTCAACTATCTGTTTATGATCGCCAGAGAGTTGCGGCTGATCATGGCCGATCTCGGATTTTCCAGGGTCAACGAAATGATCGGTAGAGTGGATGCGCTGGACGTCGACGCCGCGGTGGATCACTGGAAGGCCAAGGGCCTCGATCTGACAGAACTGCTGACCGCGGCAGAAGAACCACCCGAGTTTCTCGGCGCCTACGCCATCCACAAGCAGGACCACATGCTCGAGCATGCGATCGACAACGAACTCATGGAGCTGGCCCTGCCTGCCATCAATAGCGGCGAGAAGCTTTACGACGAGCTCACCATCGTCAATACCAATCGTGTGGTGGGTGCGATGCTCTCCAACCTCATCATTCGCACGGTCGGCCCTTCGATGCTTCCGGATGAGTCGCTGCACTTCAAGTTTTACGGTAGTGCCGGGCAGAGTTTCGGCGCCTGGCTCGCCAAGGGCGTGACGCTGGAAGTGGAAGGTGACGCCAACGACTATGTCGGCAAAGGCCTGTCCGGAGGCCGGGTAGTGATCTACCCACCTAAGGACAGCCCATTCAAGGCCGAAGACAACATTCTCATAGGCAACGTGGTGCTCTACGGCGCTACCAGCGGAGAATGCTACTTCCGGGGCGTCGCTGCAGAACGCTTCTGCGTCCGTAACAGTGGCGCCAACGCCGTCGTCGAAGGGGTGGGCGATCACGGCTGCGAATACATGACCGGCGGGCGGGTTGTGATCCTCGGCTCAACCGGCCGCAACTTCGCTGCCGGAATGAGCGGCGGTGTCGCCTATGTGTGGGATCCCTCAAATTCCTTCGAGCGGCGTTGCAACATGGAAATGGTCGCGCTCGAAGCCACCGAGTCGGCCGAAGACGTGGCCGAACTCAAAGGCCTCATCGAGAAGCATTTCCACTATACGGGCTCAACGGTGGCCCGCACCATTCTCAAGAGCTGGGATAAGCACCTCGGCGAGTTCATCAAGGTGATGCCCGTCGACTACAAACGGGTATTGGAGCAACGCCGCGCCGCAGACGGCGCCGGCTGAGCAGTGGGGTCCAGCCGAATCATCATGGGAAAAACTACTGGATTCATGGAGTTCGACCGCCACCCGGCTCCCTACAGAAATCCGGACGTGCGGCTGCTCGACTTCCAGGAGATCTACACCGGCCACGACCTCGTTCGGTTGACCAACCAGGGAGCTCGGTGCATGGATTGCGGGGTGCCTTTCTGTCAGTCGGACGACGGCTGCCCGATCCATAACCTGATTCCAGAATGGAACGATCTTGTCTACCGCAGTCAGTGGCGCGATGCGCTCGATCGCCTCCACAAGACCAACAACTTCCCGGAATTTACCGGCAGGGTCTGCCCTGCGCCATGCGAAGGCGCCTGTGTACTCGGGATTACCGACCCTGCTGTGACGATCAAGAACATCGAAATGGCCATCGTCGATCGCGGCTATGCTGAAGGCTGGATCGAACCCATCCCGCCTCTGTCGCGCACAGGGCACAAGATCGCTATCATCGGTTCGGGACCTGCCGGACTTGCGGCAGCCGATCAACTCAACAAGTCTGGTCACACTGTTACCGTCTACGAGAGAGCGGATCGAATCGGCGGTCTGCTGATGTACGGCATTCCAAACATGAAGCTCGACAAACTCGGTGTGGTGCAGCGGAGAGTGGACCTGTTGCGCGCCGAGGGAGTTGAATTCGTGACCGGAGTACAGGTGAGTGATGGAGCCGACGGCACTCTGGATGGCCGTGCTCTGCTAGCCGGCCAGGATGCCGTGTTGCTTGCTACGGGAGCCACCGTTCCACGCGATCTGCCCATCCCGGGA
>QIDL01000435.1 GCA_003228415.1 Gammaproteobacteria bacterium
TGGCGGGGAGGTCTCGGGACTGACCGGAGAAGTAAAAATCGGTCTGGAAGATGGTCAGTCGTTTTCCATCACGGGTGAGGGCCAGTGGTTATCCCGCTACGGTGATTTTGGCGGCGGCCAGATACTCATGCTGGTCAAAACCGATGATGGCCGGGAAGGTTCCGGAGCCTATGAGTTGACCGGGGTGCACCACCATCACTTCTTTCCCGTACCCAGAGGGGAGAGGCTGCCTGAAGGCTGATGCGGGACCGTGTGCTGGCAATCAATCTGACCTGAGCGATGCTGCCAGTTCACGCACGACGGTGTCCGGATACGGGGCATTCCGTGATTCAGAGCAGCCCCAGCTAATTTGCGAGTTGCAGTTTTCCGAGAAACTCGACAGCAGGTATGACTCTTTCTCCGGTCGGATAAGATTTTGCCTGATCCATCCGCGGGCCATGACACCCACCCGATCGCCCGGCTGTGCTCAATCCACCAGTTCGACCTCGGCAGGGGGCGCTCGCAGCAGTAGCTGCATGGCTTTGTCAGCCTCGGGCATGAGCTTGTCAGGGTCCAGTTGCAGAGTCGCCAATGCGGTTGCGGCAATCTGTGATTGTTTCCATTCCCCCTTGATGAGACCCGTTGAACAGATCTGGGGACCTATGGCGGCGAGCCAGATCTGGTTGGATCCCACAACACCATCGGCTGCCTGTTTGATTTTGAGCCTTGCCGTGGCAGCGGCACCGGCGTGATGCGGCCAGCCGTCCGCGCTGGCTCCTCGACCATGATCGGTAGTGATCACCAGGTTGGTTCGGTCGCGATAGAAGGAGTCTGACTGCAGCCAGCTCCAGAGTTCCGACAGCATCTGATCCGTTCGGTGTGCCGCATCGATGTAGCGGTCGTAGCTCTCGTCGTGGGCAAAATCATCGGTTTCGCCGTAGGCAATGAAAATCACACGAGGGTGCTGGCTGTTGAGGGCCTGCATGGCATATCCGTGGGTAAGAAAATCCAGGCGTACGGCTGGCCAGAGGCGCGGCGCTTGCGCAGCAACCTTGTCCAGCCAGCCGATTCGCTCGCCCGTAGCGGCAACAGATTGTGAAGATGAACGACCGATTCCTGTATCTACCGGTATTCTGCTGCGCCGGGTGTTGATGATGTAAGGAAAAACCTCCCAGGAGCTGAAAACCAGCACCCGGTTTTTGAATTCCTCCCGGTTGTTCAGAATTTCCAGAAAGGTAACGTTCGGATTCCAGTTTTTGTCGTTGGAATCGATGGCTGGATCTGCTCGACCGGTGAGTATTTCGTTGTAACCCGGGTAAGAAAACCACCAGGGGTTGCTCACCTCCATATCGCTTCCCCGTTCCCGGTCACCGACCAGTGCACCTTCAGCGGCGATTACCGACCACAGAAAAGGGAACAACCGTTTTCGCCGTACGCTTCGCAGTTCATCCCAGTAGGCTTTCTTCAATGAGTCCGGTCCGCGAGAGTAGCGTTCATCTTCAATTAGATTCAGATCTACACCGCCGAATATTTCCTGCCAGCGCACACCATCCAGAGTCACCAGAACGAGATTCGTCTCTTGTGCTGGCGCCGCATGGCCGGGCAGCCACAGCAGGGCCAGTAAAAGCAGTATGACGGAACGAATGTTCTGATCATCGAATTTCATTGGGTCAGCGTATCATCCTGAGGGGAACTCCTTTTACTCTGCCAGCTATGCCAGCTATGCCAGCTATGCCAGCTACGAGGCATCAGTCCTGCGGCGCGATCTTTGGTTCGAGCTCGATGAGCTGCGATTCCGAAGTGTCGAACATCACTCCGATCCACCAGTCCCGCCAGCCATATCTGGAACGCATCATCGTTCGAATGACCTGGTGGCCCCGTGCACTTGAATCGAGGCGAAACACATACCAACCGTCGAGGTCCTGCCCTTCGATCTTCAGGCTCGTCGTACTATCGAGGTCCTTTACCCACGGATTCTCCGGGCTGCCTGCCTCCAGGTAGAGCCGGCCGGATTCGGTAGCGAACCAGATTCGAGTAGCCCGATGCGTGCCGCCTTCCGCCTTGGGCGTATATACGGTCACAACACCCCCCGATTCCAGGGCCAGCAGCGTCACAACAATCAACGCGATGACCAGAATCACCAGAGAGAACATCATTTTCCTGATCACGAGTGCGCCTCCTTTGCTACGGAACCAGCGGATCGAGTCACTCCCTCCGTTGACTCTCTCGCTCATCGCTGCCCACGAGCGCCCCCATCTCCTCTGCGAGAAAATCGAACAGCAGGCGGATTCGGTACGTAGAGCGAAGATCCTCGTGCATCGCCAGCCACATGCCAAGCTGAAAGTTGATCTTGTCAGGCATGACGGCTACCAGGTTCGGATCACGTGCGGCGATGACATGCTGGCAAACGCCAATACCGATACCGGCTCGCACAGCGGCGAGCTGTCCGAGATCGTTGTCGCAACGGTATGAAAATATCTGCGGTGTGACAGGCGTATCTCCGATGGAAAGAGCGGCTATGGGGTATGTGGCCTGATCCACACCGATCAGGCTGTGCGCCAGCAGCGCCTCAGTGGTGGTGGGTAAACCACAGCGTTTCAGGTAGTCGGAGTCGGCATAGAGTCCGATGCCGACATCGCCAACTTTTTTTGCAACCAGCGCCGATTGAGAGGGCCGTGTCATGCGCACGGCAATGTCGGCATCATGCCTCAACAGATCATCCTGGCGGTCGCTCAATACGACTTCCAATTGAATATCGGGATGGATCTTCCGAAATTCAGCCAGTACCGGCGGTAACAGTTCGGCACCCACGACGTGACTCGCGGTGAGTCTGACAACGCCTGCCGCCGAACCGGCTTCTCCCGATGCCATGCGAATGAGAGCCTGGGCGGCAGCCGACATATCCCTTGCGTACGGAAGAAGGTTGAGCGCGGTGGAGGTGGGCAGCAATCCGCTCTGCGATCGAGTAAACAGCGACGTTCCGATCGATGACTCGAGTTTGTCGATGTGGCGCCCTACGGTTGGCTGCGTCAGTGACAGACTGCGCGCTGCGCCCGAGAGGCTGCCGTTTTCGGCGGTGGCAAGAAAGGAGCGCCACAGCTCCCATTCGGTGTTCTGCATTGGTTACAGGTGATGGCTATACAAATATGAATATCTGATCTAGGAGTATAGTCTATTTACGTATATCAATTCAATCCGTAAGGTACGCGTTCGCAAGTGAGAAGGACGCAGGAATGGAGTTCAGGACCGTCCCATTCGTTATGACACTGATCATTGGAGGATGCACGATGACACCGCATCGAGAAATTCAGACCGAGATCGTTATCAACTCGAAACCATCCCAGGTATGGGAAGTTCTAACGAACGGTGCCGAATATTCACAATGGAACCCGTTCATCACCTCGATGAAGGGTGACATCGTGGTAGGCGAGCGAATCGAGAATTCGATGGCAGCCAGACCGGGCAGGTCGGTCACCTTTCGCCCGCGTATACTGGTGGCTGACAAAAACAGAGAGCTTCGCTGGTCGGGTAGTTTGATCGTGCCGCGCATTTTTGATGGTGAGCATTATTTCAAACTTGAAGTGCATGAGCTGGGAACACGCCTCGTGCACGGTGAGATATTTCGTGGTGTGGCGCTCTGGTTCATAGATGTTGAAAGATTCTCAGACAACTTCTCGAACATGAATGAAGCGCTGAAGACCCGTGTTGAGCGGTAACGCGCTCTGGACGAGCTCAACAGGAACCGGCAATGCTCCTGGAAGAACTGCTCGATAAGGCGCTGGGCAAATTTCGCGTGCCGGCGATCGCGGTTTCGATCATCGACCGGGATAACGACCCGGTGCACGTCGTTCGGGGTACTCGAGTCTTCGGCCAGGACAATCCGGCAACGATCCAGGACTATTTCCACATCGGCTCCTGTTCCAAATCTGTGCTCGCAGTCGTTGCAGGCAGATTGGTCGATGCACAGAAACTCGGCTGGAACACAAAGGTGTTCGACATTTTTCCAGACCTGGCTGGCGGCGCCAATGAGGATTTTCGGGATATCACCCTGACAGATCTTTTCAGAGGCGAAGCCGGAATCCTCAGATTCGATTCAGACGAAGATGCCTTTCCGACTATCGATCCTGCATCGGAAAATCCGAGGCTCGAGTTCGTTGAATTCCTCCTCGAGCAACCTCCCGCTTCTGCGCGTCAGCGCAACGGAAAATTCAAAGCGCTGCACTCCAATGCCAGCTTCACCATCGTCGCCGCAATGCTGGAAAGAATCACAGGTAACCGTTGGGAAGACCTGGTTGAGCGGGCAATGACCGAAGATCTGGGTATTGAGATACACCTCGGCTGGCCCAACAAGTCGGGGAACGATCAGCCCTGGGGACACATCCTGCGGAAGACGGAGACGGAAGTATTTCCTCCCGATCACCCTTACAAACTGCACGATTTGATCGCACCGGCAGGTGATTTGAGTATGACGCCTGAAGGCTTCGCGAGATACATCGAGTTTCATCGGGATGGGCTGCGCGGAACAGGTACCTACCTGGACCACAGTTCCTTCCAGCAGATTCATTTTGCGCACAAAGGACTGGGCCTGGGCTTTGGCAACGGCTCTATTTCAGGTCACCGATTTTCGGCGACGAACGGATCGGCGGGCACGTTTTTCTGTCAGGCACTCATACTGCCGGAATCCGACTTCGCGTTGACCATCATGATGAACGCAGGGAGCGGGACCGCAAAGATGCCGGTGGTCGATTGGCTGACGATGAAGATTCTGAAACAACGGTTTGGATGGAGGTGGAAGTTCTGGATGTAGGAACCTGGAATGCCACTACTGCCAGGCGATGTATTTCGAGTACCACGCTGCGTTGGTACGATAGACAAATGGGTCCACAGGGTGGATGCTGATCTCGGTTGATTTGAGGAGAACATCGTGGATCTGATGACGGGCTATTCGAGCAGCATTCTGGGGCTTGGAGTATTCGGATTTTTGTACCTCGTGCAATTGATAGTCGCGGACATAGCCGGGCTGCGCGCGAAACACACGCCGGGGAGTCCAGTTGAGGGGGGCCATGACGACTTTTTCTTTCGCACCTACCGCGCTCATGCAAACACCACCGAAAGCGTCGGGGTGTTCATCCTGTTGGCTCTGTTTGCGATTATTTCCGGTGGCGATCCTGTCTGGACGGCATCGGTAATCTGGACCTATGTTGGCTCGCGAGCGCTACACACCGGGTTCTACTACCTCAACATACAACTCCTGCGCAGTGTTTCCTTCGGTTTGGGTGTGCTCGCGCTGGTGGTGCTTTTCGGGATTGGAATTCTTGCCCATTCGAATGCATTGTGATGTTCCCGCCCGGGGGAGTGGGGTGCTGGTAAGCCCACAGTGGAGGAATTCGTCATGAGGAAAGCCGCACATTTGCTGACGGCCGGATTGCTGATCCTGAGCCACCCATCAAATGCTGCCGATATCGGGGACACAGCCGAACTCGAGGCGTTTGTTGACGGTGTGGTCGAAGTGGGGTTGCGACAACACAACATCGCCGGTGCCGTTGTCGCCATCACCAGAGACGATGAGGTCATCTTCACCAGGGGTTATGGTTATTCGGATGTGATGACCGAAGCGCCCGTCGATCCTGAGCGGACCTTGTTCCGCATAGGCTCGGTCACCAAGCTCTTTACCTGGACCGCGCTGATGCAGTTGTACGAGCAGGGCCGAATCGATCTCGATACCGACATCAATGAGTATCTCGAGACCGTCGAGATCCCCGATACCTTCGCCGAACCCGTGACGATCGCCGATCTGATGACCCACACAGGGGGCTTCGAAGATCGGATCATCGGGCTCTTCGCGCTGGAACCGGCCGCGATGCGACCCTATGCGCGGCTACTTGGAGAAGATCTACCTGCCCGTGTGCGGCCGCCAGGCCGGGTCTCGAGCTACTCCAACCACGGTGTGGGTATCGCCGGTCTCATCGTCGAGGATGTGTCG
>QIDL01000308.1 GCA_003228415.1 Gammaproteobacteria bacterium
CCCCGAGGTTCGCTGGCCCTGTTGCATAGCGCCAAAGCCTGGGCGCTGCTGCACGATCGTTCTCATGTGGTTCCTGAAGACGTGCAGGCGGTGCTGCCGAGCGTCGTCGAGCACCGAATCCGGGAAGCCGCCGATTACACCGGACACGGTGGCGGCGCGTTGGCACAGAAGCTGTTGTCCAGCGTGGATGTGGTTGGCTAGTGGCCTGTCTCATGAATGGCCTGCATATTCAACGTGCCCTGCCAGGAACGAATCAGGCGGACGGGACCCTGACCTCAGCCGGGCAATAGAATCATGGCGGAAGCTGGCATCGGTGTAGCGGAGCGGCCGGCAAAAGAGCTCTTTGCCGGGAAGCGCTTCAGTCGCTGGATCGAGCAGCGCATCCCACCCAGCCCTCAGATTACCCTGACTCAACGTAACGTCTTCATATTCCCCACCGGCACCGGCTTCGCATTTGGCGGGCTGATCGTGCTGTTGATCCTGGGGGCCATCAACTATCAGGCGAGCCTCGTCTATGGGGTGGCTTTTCTGCTGGGTGCTCTTTTTCTGGTCACCATTCTCTATACGTTTCGTAACTTGTCAGGTCTCAGGCTCGAACTGGTCGGGGTTCGTCCCGGGTTCGTCGGTGAGGACGTCGAGTTGTCGATACGAGTGGTGCGAGAAGCGGCTCGCCCTCGCGAAGGCATACAACTCGGCTGGCCGGACGGGATCATGCAATGGGCAGAACTGATCGAGCAGGAGTCCGATACGGTGAAGCTCTATGTGCAGGCCGGTCGGCGTGGCTACTTTGATCCGGGTCGACTGCTGGTGGAAACTTACTTTCCTCTCGGTCTGCTGAGAGCGTGGACCTGGGTCGACCTGAGCGCCCGGGTTCTCGTGTATCCCAAACCGCTTTTCCAGGAATTTCCACAATCGGTGTCGGGTCGTCGCGATGAAGGTCAGCTGATCGATCCGGTCGGCAGCGATGACTTTCACGACATCAGAACTTACCGGCCGGGAGATCCGATCCGCCACATTATCTGGCGCTCGTATGCCCGGTCCGATGACCTCATGGTCAAGCAGTATGCGAGCTACGTGGAGCCGCGACTGTGGCTGCGCCTGGAGACTGTCGACGGTGATCTGGAAGAAAAGATCAGTCGTTTGACCGGCCTGGCGCTCAAAGCCGTGCGCCTCGAGCGCGAGTTTGGCCTGGAAATAGGCACTTCGAGAATAAACCCCGGTCAGGGTGAAGCGCATCTCGAGCAGATTCTCAAGGAGCTCGCGCTCTATGGGCTCTGATGTCAACACCCAGGGTGGCAGGGATGCCATTGGGATCGCCTATCAGATACCGCGTAACACGCTGGCCTTGCTGATGGTGGCACAGGTGGTCGTGGTACTCCCATACCTGTTGCAGCTGTCTCCCTGGATCATTTCGGTGGGCTTGTTCTGCGGGTTGTGGCGCATGAAGGTTTATCAAGGCCGTTGGGACTATCCGCATCGCCTGGTGAAAGCGCTGCTGGTTTTTGCGTCGGTGGGTGGGGTGGTGATCAGCGGTGTTGGTGCGTTCAGTCTCGAAGCGGCCGCCTCGCTGTTGATCGTTGCCTTTGCACTCAAACTCATCGAGATGAAGAGCCGGCGCGATGCTTACCTGGTCATCTTTCTGAGCTACTTTGTGATCGCCACTCAGTTTCTGTTCGACCAGAGCCTCGTGGTTGCCAGCTATCAACTGGGCGCCCTGATCGTGGTGACGGCGGCGTTGGTGGGATTGCACCAGCTTCATACCCGGGTTCGACCGTTGGTCTCTCTCAAGCTTGCCAGCGCGTTGGTGTTACAGGCGTTGCCCCTGACCCTGGTGCTGTTTCTGTTTTTCCCCCGAATTGCGCCGTTGTGGACCGTGCCGCTGCCTGCCTCGGGAACTACCGGCATCAGCGATGAGGTTCGTCCCGGCGACTTCGCATCTCTGGCGCAATCTGACGAACTGGCGTTCAGAGTGGTGATGGAAGCTTCGATACCGCCACCGAGTCAGCTCTACTGGCGCGGACTCGTGTACTCGGACTTCGACAATGGGACCTGGCGTGCGGCCGAGCGACGCCGGGCTGGAGTCGCATCTGGTGCCGGGGATGACACCGGGCTTGCCTATGAGGTCATGCTCGAACCCACCATGCGAACCTGGTTGTATGTGCTGAAAAACTCCAGCTCCCGGGATACTGGAGTGTATCGGACACTGGACAATCGGCTGGAAGCACGGGATCCGGTCATGTCCGTGTTTCGTTATCGAGCCCGGGTAAATCGGCAGGCGATGGACACGACAGAGCTCTCCGCTACGACGTATTTGCGGGAGACGGCAATCGATGATTCCAATCCGCGCATTCGTGACTATGCCGAACAGTTGCGTCAGGCGTATCCCGATGTCGAGGATATGGTGAAAGCGGTACTGGACTCGATTCGTCAGGATCCTTTTGCCTATACCCTGAGCCCGCCGCTGTATCAGAGCAGCGACAGCATCGATGAGTTCTGGTTCGATGGACGAGCGGGTTTCTGCACCCATTACGCGGGCGCCTTCGTCTTTCTCATGCGAGCTGTCGGGATACCTGCCAGGATGGTGGGGGGATATCTTGGTGGTGAAGTGAACTCGATCACCGGACACCTGGTGGTGCGTCAGTACGATGCGCACGGCTGGGCGGAGGTCTGGGTAGCAGGGCGTGGTTGGCTACGTGTCGATCCCACCTCTGCCGTGGCCCCGGAACGTATCGAACAGGGAATACGAGCAGCTCTTTCGAGTGCCGATCTGGCGACATTGTCGGTATTCACCAATGCGCGCATGGGCAAATGGGAGCTGTTGGGAGATGCCCTGCGCTGGGCCGATTCGATAGAACATCGCTGGAATCTCTGGGTGGTGGGATACGACACCAATTTTCAGAGCCGGTTTCTGCAAGACCTGCTCGGTGAGCTGAGCCCGACCCGTATCGGCCTGGCGATCCTCGGAGGTGGCGGTTTGAGTCTCGGTGTGGTCGCGGTGGTGTTGTTCTGGCGGCGTCGAGCGGTACACCGTCATCCGGTGGAGAAGGCGTTTCGAAGGTTCTGCGACAAGCTGGCAGGTTATGGCTATGAACGCCGGCCACAGGAATCTCCGTCTGGATTCGTGCGCAGGATCGCCGCTGAGGTGGGGCTCACCGAAGCTCAGGTAGGCGGTCTCGTCGCCGAACTCGATACGCTTCTGTACAATCCGGGCGTGGCCTGGGGCACCCGCGAGCTGCAGGCTCTGCGCAGCCAGTTGCGACGCTTGCAGTTTCGCCTGGCATTCGGCGCCAGCCGCTGAAAGCGATGCTCTGTGAGCGGCTCTAAGTGATCGACAGAAAGTGAATCGGACGCCCTCAGTGTAGTGACAATGCTGCGACGAACCCCTTGTGTGGGCATTTGCTCAACGACCTATGGCGACCTGGTCTGTCGCGGTTGCAAGCGCTTCTCTCACGAAATCGTGCAATGGAACGGATTCGCCGATGACCAGCGGCGGCTGGTCTGGCAGCGGCTCCATGAGCTGCGCGAGGGGGCGGTGTTGAGTTGCCTGCGGATCGATGATGAAGTGCTGCTGCGTGCAGAGGCGGCGCTCCTGGGAGTGCCGATGCTGGAATCGTTGTCGGTCGCCAATATCGCGTATGAGGTTCTGCGTCGGTCTCGCAACGAGATCGAACTCTCTCTCCTGGGGTTGTCCCCGTTGGCTGGTGACCAGGCTGCCTCCGAGCTGTACCGGCACATCGAACGCGAACTTTTTGAACGTTCGGTCGCACACTATGAGCGCAATTTTCATGTATCCGCTCGATGATTGACAAGTCTATGGACGCCGTGTTGAATTTTCTTCGCTGTAGAACGCCGGAAATCTGGTTCCAACAGGCCCCGGATCATGTTTTGGAGCTGTTGGTGGATCATGCCAATTGCGAGAAGAAGGCGGCCGGTACCGCGCTGTCGCTGCTGTACCGGTATGTGGACAAGCCTGAGCTGTTGAGGACGCTGTCGAGGCTCGCACGAGAAGAGCTGAAACACTTCGAGCAGGTCCTGGTGCATCTGCAGGCGCGTCACATCGACTATGTGCACATCTCGCCCAGTCGTTACGCATCGGGACTCCGGAAAGGGCTCCGTAACTCAGAGCCCGAGCGGCTGATAGACACACTGCTGGTTGGCGCAATCGTCGAAGCTCGCAGCTGTGAACGATTCCTGGGCCTGGTGGCCGTGCTGCCGAAAGATCTGGCAAGCTTCTATGAGCGACTGCTTGCCTCGGAGGCTCGCCACTTCCATCAGTACCTGGCACTTGCCGGACGCTACTCTGCGACGCCGTTCGACGACAAACTCGACGAACTTCTGGATCTGGACGCTGCTCTGGTGAATGCCCCCGATGTCGAGTTCAGGTTTCATAGCGGCCCCCTCACTCAGACGCAAGCTCAGGAATAAGTGAGGGCGAAGCACTCGAGCTGGGGATCGGTGTCTGGACGACGTTGACGAGCCAACCAGCCGCAGCGTTCCCATGCGCCCAGCACGAATCGACGACCCCAATCATGAGTATGTACGCCCGGCCGGTGGGTGTGGCCGTGAATGAGCCTTTTCGCGCCTGCAGCGCCTACCACCCTGGCCACCTCACGATCTGCGACATCCATGATGTTTTCCGCTTTGTTGGCGTTGGATTCCCGGCTCTCGGTACGCAGGCTGCGAGCCAGTTCCCGGCGTTCGGCGAGGGTCTGACCGAGGATCTCTGACTGCCAGGCCTCTGATCGGAACAGCGCCCTCACCTTCTGATATTCCGGATCATCGATACAGAACCCGTCTCCATGGGCCACCAGCGTGTCATCGTCCAACAGCAGCGGATCATCGATCAGCCCCACACCTGTTTCCGACGCGAACCGGGTACCAAATAAAAAATCGCGGTTGCCGCGCATCACGTGGATTGTGCATTCTGCAGCAGCGTCGGAGAGTACGGCGCGCAGCTGACTCGCCAGAGGGCCGTCATCGTCGTCACCGACCCAGACTTCGGTCAGGTCACCGAGCAGGTAGATGGCTTCTGCCGTCTTCGCTTCCTCGCGCATGACGGTGGCGAAGGTATTGAAACGCGCGGAAGCGGGATCCTCCAGGTGCAGGTCTGACAGGAATACCCGCATCAGCGGCGATCGGGAATGCCGAGGGTGTGTTCGGCTGCCGCCAATGTGTTCTGCAGTATGGCGACTCGAGTCATGGGCCCGACGCCGCCGGGAACCGGTGTGATCCAGGCGGCAACTTCCTTCGCTTCCTCGAACACCACATCACCATGCAGTTTGCCGTGTTCGTCCCGCGTGATGCCGACATCGATGACGATCGCTCCGGGCTTGATCCAACTGCCAGGGATCAAGCCCCGTTTACCGACGGCCGAGATGACGATGTCGGCGCCGAGGACACAGGCCATGATGTTCTTTGAGAATTTATGCGCCGTGGTGACGGTGCACCCGGCGAGCAGCAATTCGAGCCCCATGGGGCGTCCAACATGATTTGACGCACCGATCACGGTGGCGTCGAGTCCACGAATCGGAATTCCGGTGTGTTCCAGGAGTTGCATGATGCCTTTCGGTGTGCAGGAACGTACGGTCGGCCTTCTCAACGCCAGCCGACCGATGTTGTAGGGATGGAAACCGTCGGCGTCCTTCAAAGGATCTATCCGATCGGTGATTCGATCTTCGTTGATATGGTCGGGCAGCGGTGACTGAACGAGGATACCGTCGATGGTCTCATCGTCGTTCAAGGTCTCAATCCGTGCCTCGAGTGCTTCCTGGGTGATCTCGGCCGGGAGCTGTTGAAAGTTGGCATGAAATCCCACTTCCTCACAATCACGACGCTTGCCTTTCACATAGATCTCGGAAGCCGGATCGTTGCCCACCAGGATGACGGCAAGCCCGGGCGGTCTCTCGCCGGTTGCGACACGCCGCCGCACAGCCTCTTTGAGCTCACTTCGGAGCG
>QIDL01000216.1 GCA_003228415.1 Gammaproteobacteria bacterium
AGGAACATTTTGACGCGGGTGCCACACACGTGTGCCTGCAACCGGTCAATCCCAACGGCAATTTAGGCGACCTGCACTGGCAAGCGCTGGAAGCACTGGCGGATTAACCAGTATCAGCGAGTTTGACGGCAAGATCGTATTGGCGACAGGTGCTGACTGCGCTCGTGGACACGCTTCGGCCTCAACGCTTACCGGCCAACGGATTCGAGAATGCCCGCCGGAACCCGACAGCCAGCTAATTGAACGAACCATACATGCCTTGCAGGAACAACAGCGGTCCGCCGTCTCCGATCACCGCCAGATCCCTGACCCGGCCCACGGCGATGGTGTGATCGCCAGCATCGTGTTCTGCCTCGAGCTCACAATCCACATAGGCCAGAATCCCACTGAGCATCGGCGATCCGGTCACGCCAGGCTGCCACGCCAGGCCGGCAAACTTGTCCCCACCTGAACGGGCAAACACATCGCAGATGGATTGCTGATCCACGGACAGGATGTTGATACAGAAATGCCCCGAATCACGAATCTTCGGCCAGCTGGTGCTGATTTTCGCCGGGCAAAGACCCACCAGTGGTGGATCCAGCGAGAGCGAAACGAACGACTGAGCCGTGAATCCCACCGGCTCTCCGTCGAGACATCCGGCCGCGACTACCACACCGGTGCAGAACCGACCGAGGGTGGATCGAAAAAGCTGGCTGTCGACTTCCTTCACGAAGTGAACCCTGCAGGCGAAAAGGCAGCACTATACCTTTTCAGGCCGAGCGCTGACCATGAAGGCGCTTTGGATTAGAATCCCGCACACCTTCCTTAACGAACATGACTCGGAGGCCTGGGAGACACAGTGTCGGATCTGAAAAATTTTCGCAGTGAAGTCCGCAGTTGGCTGCTGGAAAACTGTCCGGAGTCCATGCGCACCCCGATGTCGGAAGCAGAGACGGTGTGGGGTGGACGCAAACAGTCGTTTTCCAACCCCGATTCGAAGGTCTGGCTGGAGCGAATGGCTGAGCGAGGCTGGACCTGCCCCATGTGGCCTGAGGAATATGGCGGCGGCGGTCTTACCGGCGATGAGAACAAAGTGCTGGATCAGGAGTTTCGGGACATCGGTGCTCGCCCGGCTTTGCAGAGTTTCGGTATCTGGATGCTCGGACCGGCACTGCTCGAATTTGCCTCCCACGAACAGAAACTCGAGTACCTGCCACCAATCTGTCGAGGTGAGATCCGCTGGTGCCAGGGCTACTCAGAGCCTAACTACGGCTCCGATCTGGCCGGTCTGCAGACCAAGGCGGAAGACAAGGGTGACTACTATCTGGTAAACGGCTCAAAAATCTGGACCTCATACGCCGACCAGGCAGATTGGATTTTCTGTCTCGTTCGCACCGACCCGGACGCGCCCAAGCATGAAGGGATCAGCTTCCTGCTCTTCGATATGGAATCCGCAGGCATTACCACCTCACCCATTCAATTGATCAGCGGGGCATCGCCGTTCTGCCAGACCTTCTTCGACAATGTGAAGGTCCCCAAGGGACATCTCATCGGCGAACTCAACAAGGGCTGGACCATCGCCAAAAGATTGTTGCAGCATGAGCGGCAGATGATCTCCGGCATCGGTGGAATCTCCGCGTTGGGAGGATCCGGCAGAAATCTGGAGGACGTGGCAAAACAATATATCGGCGAAGATGCAGGGCTGATCGCCGATCCCCTGCTGCGTGGTCGGGTGGTGACACACAGGATGAACGACAAGGCCTTCCAGTTCACCCTGCAGCGTGCAGGCGAAGAGGCTCGTAGCGGGTCGAGCGATGCGCATCTTGCGAGCATTTTCAAGTACTACGGCACCGAGCAGAACAAGCGCAAATACGAGTTGCTGCTGCAGAGTATGGGTACTCGGGCAATGGGCTGGGAGGGCGCAGGTCTTGCAGATCGCGAGCTCGGCACCACCCGCCAGTGGTTGCGGTCCAAGGCTAATTCCATCGAAGGTGGTACCAGCGAAGTGCAGTTGAACGTCATCGCCAAGCGAGTGCTCGGACTGCCAGATTGAGTCCAATCACCCTCTGCAAACCGTGAGAAATGCCGGAGGACACTGGAAGTTTCATGTAAGCTATTGATTTATATAAAATAAACCCCATATTCACGGAAAGATCAACCAATCAAGAATCCGAAAGGGAAGAGGAATCATGGAAACTATCATCGTACTTGTCATTCTGGCGGTCATCGCCTTCTGGATCGTCGGGATATACAACAAGCTTGTCACTCTGAAGAATCGTTTCAAAAACGCCTTCTCCCAGATCGAAGTACAACTGAAACGACGCTACGACCTCATCCCCAACCTGGTCGAGACGGCCAAGGGTTACATGAGCCACGAGCGCGAAACACTGGAAGCTGTGATCGCGGCACGAAATCAGGCCATGGCGGGGTTGAAGGCGGCCGCTGCCGATCCAGGCAATGCCGATGCTATTTCGCAACTCGGTAGTGCAGAAGGCCTGCTCGGTGGCGCGCTGGGCCGAATGAACATAGTCATGGAGGCGTACCCGGACCTCAAAGCGAATCAGAACATGATGCAACTCTCCGAAGAACTCACCACTACAGAGAACAAAGTGGCGTTCTCCCGTCAGTCCTACAACGATCAGGTGACCGACTACAACACCTACAAGCAGACCTTCCCACCCGCCCTCCTTGCCGGATTCTTTGGTCACGGAGACGATGCAGCACTGCTCGAATACGAAGACCGGGAAGCCATGCAGGCTGCACCCAGCGTATCTTTCAACTGAGCAGGAGTATCCCTTGAATTTTTTCCAGGCTCAGGACCAGGCGCGCAGAAAGACCTGGCAGTTGGCCTTGCTGTTCATGGCGGCGGTGCTGAGCTTGATCGTGCTGACCAACCTGCTGGTCGCCGCCGTCTACCTGTGGAGCGGCAATACCGCCTATTCGCAATCCACGAGCATGGGCGACCTGCTGCAACAGTTACCAGCAGAGACCTGGATTTTGATCAGTTTCGGAGTGATCGGCGTCGTCGGTGTCGCGAGCCTGTATAAATTCCTTGTGGTTCGAGGTGGCGGCAGGGCCATCGCGGAGTCTTTAGGCGGTAATCTCCTGACCCGAGATACGGCCGACGCTGCATCCAGACGTCTGCTGAACGTGGTGGAGGAAATGGCGATTGCGGCCGGTGTGCCGGTGCCTCCCGTCTATCTCATCGAAGAACCGAGCATCAACGCATTCGCAGCGGGATTCGGTCCGGATGATGCGGTTATCGGCATAAACCGCGGGACCATCGAGCACCTTTCCCGGGACGAGCTGCAGGGTGTCGTGGCTCATGAGTTCAGCCATATATTGAACGGCGACATGAATATCAATCTGCGCCTGATTGCCATCCTGCACGGGATCCTGTTCCTCGGCATAGTGGGCTACGTTGTGCTCCGAGGCGCCGGCCTTGGCGGCAGACGCAGCAATAACGCCGCGCCCATGCTGGCACTCGGTATCGGACTGTTGGTGATCGGCTTCGCGGGTACCTTTTTCGGCAATCTGATCAAGGCGGCAGTCAGCCGCCAGCGCGAATACCTGGCGGACGCAGCCGCAGTGCAGTTCACCCGCAACCCCGATGGCATTTCCGGGGCCCTGAAGAAAATTGGCGGCTTGAGTGAAGGCTCCAGCGTCACTCAGGCGGCCGCTTCAGAAATGAGCCATATGTTTTTCGGCCAGATCGATACCTTTTTCCTGAACAGCCTCATGTCCACCCACCCACCTCTGGCAAAACGAATAGCAGCCATCGATCCCGGGTGGGATGGCGTTTTCCCCGAAGTTGACTCATCCGCCGTCCTCCCAGCGGCAACAGATCGCGGCAGCCCGGTAATCAGAGACAGCCTGGTAAGCGGTTTTTCCAGGAACTCGTATTCTCAGGATGCCATTCGAGTTCAGATCGGCGCAGCCGAGGTGGCCGATACCGTGGGGACGCTTGACAATCGCGGCCTCGATGCGGCTCGATCGCTGATCGCTTCGACGAACGAGGTACTTAAGGAAGCCGCCCACGACCCCTGGGGCTGTCGCGGTCTGATCTACGCGATTCTCCTCGACCCCGACCCATCACTCCGAGACCGGCAGTTCGGTCATCTGCAGGCGGAAGCCGAACGCGGTGTTCCCGCCTACACCCAGAAACTGGTTCGTGAGCTTGCGAGTCTCGACGCCCCGAGAAGACTCGCTCTGGTGGGGATGGCCATGCCGGCGCTGAAGTCCCTGTCGAATAGCCAATACCAGCGTTTCAGCGCCAACGTCGTCGCGCTCATCAAGATGGATCAGGTGATATCGCTGCCCGAATGGGTATTGCACCGTCTGCTGGTCAAGGAGTTACAACCGCACTTCGACGGTACCCGTCCGCCGCGGCCTCGGTACAACCGTCTCAGCAGCGTTGCGCCACACGTCACCACGTTACTCAGTACCCTCTCCCGCTTCGGCCAATCGAATACTGCAAGCCAGGCGCAGGCCTTCAACGAAGGCGCCAAAGTCCTGGAGCTGGATCTCGTCTTCGATGCCAGTGAAGACGCCAACTTCGTCCGGCTCAATGAAGCAATCAGGGAGTTGCGTCTACTGAAACCACTGGTGAAACCGAAACTCATCAAGGCATGCGCCGCGACCGCGCTTGCGGACGGACACATTTCCGGCACCGAAGGCGCCCTGCTACAGGGATTCGCCGCCGCGCTCGATTGCCCGTTACCTCCGTCAATCTACTCAAATCGTACCGAGCACTGAATCGACCGATGGCTGAAGCCGACCACTCCGCGAGCAACCAGACACACCATCACAACAATGCGCGCGAGCGCCAACTCGCCGCCTTGGATCTTGGTTCCAACAGCTTCCACCTGCTCGTTGTCCAGGAGTCCAACGGTCGGATTCAGGTGATGGATAAAATCAAAGAGATGGTTCGCCTGGCAGACGGCCTCGGCAAAGACAAACTGCTCGACACAGAAGTGGTCAAACGAGCACTGGATTGCCTTGACCGGTTCAGTCAGCGACTGCGCGGACTGGCACTGGAAGACATCCGCGTGGTGGGTACCAACACGCTGAGAAAGGCGACCAACGCCTCTGAGTTTCTCGACCAGGCACAGCGAATCCTCGGCACCAAGGTGGAAATCATCTCCGGCCGCGAAGAGGCCCGGCTGATCTATCTCGGTGTTTCCCATGCGCTGGAGGATACCGCCGACCGGCGTCTGGTCGTGGACATCGGCGGTGGCAGCACCGAAATCATCCTGGGCCGGCAGTTTCGTGCCGAGATGCTGGAAAGCCTGACCATGGGTTGTGTCGGCATGACCGCCATGTGCTTTGTCGATGGCAAGCTGCGCTCCGGTCAGTTCAAGGAAGCCAGCAACATGGCCAGACAGGAGTTGGAGCCTCTAGCGAAGCTCTACAGCGAAGCCGGTTGGGACATCGCAATCGGTGCAAGCGGCACCATCCTGGCGGTGCAGGACATCCTTTCCGAACTGATGCCGGAGCAAAACGCCATCACGCACGCCGGCCTGAACACCATCAAGAAGGCTTTGATCGATGCCAGGCAACTCGACAAAGTCGATTTACCCGGATTGCCAGCCGAGCGGGCGCCGGTATTCGCCGGTGGGCTCGCCATACTCCTTGGCATCTTCGATGCCCTGGGCATCAAAGAGATGCAGGCTACCAGTGGCGCTCTAAGGGAAGGATTGATCTACGACCTGCTCGGGCGTGTCCAGGATCAGGATATTCGAGCAAACACCGTGCAGAGTCTGGCCGGGCGTTACCACATCGATCAAACCCATGCCCGGCGGGTACGGGAAACCTCCATCACGCTCCTGGCACAGGCCGCACACGACTGGGACCTCACCGAGCCGACGGACAAATTGCTGTTGAACTGGGCGAGCGATCTCCACGAGATCGGCATGGACATTGCCCACAGCCAGTACCACAAACACGGCGGTTATCTGCTCGAACACA
>QIDL01000396.1 GCA_003228415.1 Gammaproteobacteria bacterium
GCCCGTCGGCGAAAGCCCTCAAACCCAGAGTCGGGCTCACTTGCAGACCGAGTCAATCGCACGACCCAGCACCTCCACCATCGTGTCGAGCTGTGGCTCTTCGATGATGAAAGGTGGTCCCATGCAGACGATGTCACGAATCTCGCCAGTGCCGCCACCATAGAAGAACACACCCTCCTTGATGGCCCGGGCAACGACCCGGTTGGCGATCTTGGCGGATTCCGGATAAGGCTCGAGGGACTCTCGATCCTGAACGATTTCGATGGCCTGGAGCAAGCCGCGTCCGCGTACTTCGGCAACGTGGGGATGATCGGCGAATGCGGCGATGAGCTTGTCCTGAAGAAGCGCACCCATCGTTGCCGCGCGCTCGGTGAGTTTTTCTTCGGTGAGTATGGTCAGCACTTCGGCCGCCGCCGCGCAGGCCGCGGGATGGGCGCCAAAGGTGTGGAACATCACGTTTATCCCGGCGGCGTCGATCGCGGCGCCAATGGCTTCGGTGGTGTAGACGCCTCCCAGCGGTGCGTAGCCCCCGGCCAGCCCCTTGCCGGAGACCAGGATGTCGGGAGTGATGGGCCAATGTTGATAGCCGAACGGCGTGCCGGTGCGTCCGAAGCCGGTCATGACTTCGTCGAGAATCAGCAGCACTCCGTAGTTGTCACAGATCTCCCGGATGCGCGGCCAGTAATCGTCTGGCGGTACGATCGCCCCGCCACTCGAACCGGTGATGGGCTCAGCAAGAAAAGCAGCGACTCGATCCGGACCGATCGACTCGATAGTGTCCCTCACGGTGTCTGCATAATGAGCGCCCATTTGCGGATGGTCCGAGCCGATCGGACAGCGCAGCGGATAAGGTGCCGGCACCACAGGATACTCGGTGAGAGCGGTTTCGAGTCCGCGTTTCCGTGCGGCATGGCCGCTCAAACTGGTGGTGGTGAGGGTGGTACCGTGGTAGGAAGGTGAGCGGGCGATAATGACACCGCGAAGCTTTTCTCCGCGTGCGGCGTGGTACTGCAGAGCGATCTTGACGCCCGACTCCACTGCCTCGGAGCCGCCGGAGGTGATGTGAATGTGGTTCAACGATGCGGGTAGCCAGTGTTCGGTCAATGCCTCCACCAGCGCCCGGCGCGATGGCGTGATCCAGGGCGGGACCACGTAGGTATAATCCCGGGTCGCTTCGGCGATACGATCGACGACCCGCGCTCGCCCATGGCCGATATTGGTGACGATCGCGCCTCCCGCGGCATCGAGAATCTGCCTGCCATCTGCGGTATGGAGGTAGACGCCAGCGGCGGAAACGATTTCCAGCATTCTGCCCGGGATAAAGGGCCAGTTGAGATCGGTCATTCTCGGAATGGTTTTCCTGCACGATAATAAGAAAGGCGGTTCGTCATGGCCACTATGGACTGGCCCGTGTCCCCCGGATCTGCACTCGCTTTTTCAATCGCGCGCTGCTGGGTGGCTATGGCGCTCTCGAAGTCTCCGGTTTCGGCTTGAGCGGCAGCCAGGGTGTCCAGATGTTGCCAGTCATCATGGAGCAGGGCCAGGGGTCTGATCAGGGCGAGAGATTCCGCGCCATCGCGAATCCGGGTTTCGTAGGTCGTTGCCAGTACCCAGGCCAGATTGTTGCGGGCTGTCATGTCACCGGCATTGGAACCGGCTCTCAGATAGCGGCTGGCCGTGATCACGTTCAGCGGCACCCCGTTGCCGCTGAGGTAATACTGTCCGAGCAGGGTATTGGCCTGGGCCTGGTCGGCTGCGGCGGCACTGATGAGCAATTCGATGGCTCTACCAGGACTCTCTTTGGCGATCAGCAAGGCCAGGCGGAATTGACCGTCGGGGATTCCTGCCTCGGCGGCGACGGCGAAGTGCTTGGTGGCCTTGCTGCGGGCAGGTGCGGGAATGTCAAAATCCGAATAGGCCGTACCCAGAAAGAAGTGGGCATAAGGGTCGTTCCTGGCGGCGAGAGAATTCAACCAGCCCAACAGCTCCTGGTGTACTTCTCTGTTGTGATTTTTCAGTAGTCTACCGGTATATTCAGGGCCGGTAGGTAGTCGCAGCAATCCAGAGTCCAGTTGGTCGGCATTCCAGAGCCCGCTGATGGTGATGCCGGTTCGATCCTGTCGAGTTCCTTCTCCCAGCGGCTGGTCGGCTTCCCAGGACCCCTGGTGATAGCTGCCATCGGCAAAACTCTCCTTGCCCTGACCCGATCGGTTTCCTTCGAGCCATTCTCCTTCATAGCGGCTACCGTCCGGGCGTGTGGCAATGCCGAATCCCTGGCGTTTACCATTCACCCAGGTGCCTTCGTAGATCGCGCCCGCTTCGGTGGTAACGCGTCCATAGCCATTCTGCCGACTGTTGTGCCACTCGCCTTCATATACCGATCCGTTGGCGTTATGCATCACACCAAAGCCGCTTGGTACGTCGTCATACCAGTCGCCCTCGTAGCGATTACCGCGGGTGTCGGTAAAGCTTCCGAAACCCTCTCTGACACCGTTGGACCACTGACCCTCGTAAGCGGCGCCGTCGATTCCGTGGAATTGGCCGCTGCCGTGAGGCAGATCATTCTGCCAGGCGCCGCGATAGAGCCCTTCAGCGGACTGCTCGACACCGCTGCCTTCCCGCGAGCCGGAGACAAAGTCCCCAACGTAGTGGCTGCCATCTGCTCTGTTCAGCTCACCGTGGCCGTTCTGCAGCCCGTCTTTCCAGGAGCCGCGGTAGCGGTCGCCGTTGGCCATGGTTGCGATACCCATCCCGTCCGGCTTCCCCGCCACGAAGCCGCCTTGGTACTGGCGGCCATCGGGCCAGAGGTAGAGTCCCTGGCCGGTATAGGCCAGTTGTTCAGGATAAACGAGGTAAGAGCGACCCGATGGCAGGGTCAGGATGCCAGCGTCGACGGCACCTTTCGGGGCGGTGGGACCGCCGAGTTCGGGGGAAACGCATCCCGACAGCAGGCCGGAAAGGATCAGTCCACACAGGACTTTGGGAAGCAGCGCTCTGGAATTCAACGGACCTGTCTCTTGTGCGAGGGCAATAAAAAACCATCTCATGACAAAACTCAAAGACTTTGGGTAACCTAGTCCGGATTCTTCGTGTGCAGGTGAACCATGAGACAGCATGCCAGGCAGACCGGTTTCGGGGATGCGGGTACATGACTGAGGCCACAGGCGGGAGCGCACCGGAAGGCATCGATCCAGACCGGGTCACGGCATGGCTGGTTGAACGAATCCCCGAGTTGGCGCCGCCTCTGAATTTCTCCCTGATCGCGGGTGGCCATTCCAATCGCACCTATCGGTTCGAGGATCGCGGTGGACAGGCTTACGTGCTGCGTCGCCCGCCTCTGGGACACGTGCTGGAGAGCGCACACGATATGGGGCGCGAACATCGTATCGTATCCGCACTGACGGCCAGCGAGGTGCCTGTGGCGCCGACCTTTGGCCTGTGTGAGGACGTGGAGGTCAACGGTGCACCGTTCTACATCATGGGCTTCGTCGAAGGTGTGGTGCTGCACGATGCTGAAATCGCGAAAGGCTTGAGTGAGGATCAACGTTTTCGGCTCGGCATGAATGTCATTGGGGTATTGTCGGCTCTGCATGCGATTGACCCGGATGCGGTGGGGCTCGGCGAACTCGGCAGGAAAGAGCAATACCTTGCCAGACAGCTGAAGCGCTGGACCAGGCAATGGAAAGCCACCAAGACCCACGAAATCCCGGAGATGGAAGAAACGTTGAAGCGCTTGTCCGAAGGCATGCCGGAACAGATCGGTTCAACCATCGTTCACGGCGACTTCCGGCTCGGCAACATGATAGTGGTCGATGGTCGTATCCAGGCACTGCTCGACTGGGAACTCTGCACCCTGGGCGATCCGCTGGCAGATGTGGGTTATCTGATGAATTCCTGGGTCGAACCCGGAGACGCGGAGGAGGTGGTTGCGGCGACTCAGAGCGGTGGTTTCCCGAGCCGATCGACGCTCTGTGAGCATTACCAGGCAGCCACGGGTCGTGACCTGTCCGGTATCAACTACTATCGGGCGTTTTCGCACTGGCGCTTGGCCGCGATCGGTCAGGGTGTCTACAAGCGTTATCTGGTGGGCGCCATGGGTTCCGGTCGGGACATGGATCTGACCGCCTACAAGGAGGGCGTGCAGAAACGTGCCGCCGCCGCACTGGCGCTCCTCACCTGAGGCGGGAGGCGGCAGACCCTAGTCAATCTGAGGTTCCCGCAAGCCGTACCTCACCGAGCAGCGCACCGTGCTGGTCGATTGCGCGAATAATGTCGAACTCGTCTCTTTCCATGCCGATGACCAGGCAGGGCGTGGTCATCATCTGGGCCAGTACCGCACCGGGTTCCGGCTCGAGCCAGTCGACCCTCAACTGGACCGTTCGGCCGTGGCGTTCGGTGCTGTTGAGCTCGAAGCGATAACCGGGTGTTGGCTGACTGCCGCGATAGAGTGAAAGCAACAGCAGCTCGGGTTCGTCGACGGGTTTCCCGGTGCTGATTCCGAGCAGGGTCTGGCCTCGCAAACTTGCAATGTCGCCATAACCGATCTGCTGGAGACCCATCTGGGGAGTTCGGCAGTGGGCGTCGTTCAACACTTCGACAGTGGCGATTTCCGACCCGGGCGAGCAGGCACACAGCACCCCGGCCGTTGCCATTAGAAACCACGCCGTTATCGGCCTCATCGTGGCGATTCGTAGGGTTTCGTTATCCGCAGGCCGCTCGTTGGTGTGGGGTTGGAGGCGGAATCCGAGGCAGGCTCGGCGAGCATGGCGGCGGAGATCACCGCCCGGAACTCGGAAACGAAATCCAGGCCGGGCATGTTGGGCATGATGGTCGGATCTACCTCGATGAACTCGGGCACATCCAGGGTGCGGTAGGCGCCACAGGCCTCACCGGCATCACAGAGGAAGGAATCGTCGTCCATATCGGAACCGCCAACCAGCCGATACGAGCCAGCGGGTACGTCGCTCAAGAGAAAGTTGTATTCGCCGTTGGCTGCAGCCACGACGTCCACGGTGCCCACCGTATTGCCGGCGCTGTCGACGATGATGACGTAGTGCAGACCGGCATCGGCGTCGGGATTGGATCCCGGGACCTGCATCGTTATCGACACGGTCACCGCATTGGTGCCCGCATCGACAGGGACGAATCTGGCAGTCGCGTTATAAGCCCCCTCGGTGAGCCCGCTGCGATCGACGCTGAGCAGGTATTCACCCAATCCATCGGCATCGACGTTCACCGCGCCGATGGACAGCCAGGGTTCGCTGGAGGTGATCTAATTGATGACGATGCTGCCGGTGCCGACGTTGGTCAGCGTGATCGATTGGGAGGCGACGACCACGCCCAGATTAACCACGCTCAGAGAGCTGGTGAGGATGGGGCCGGGATCCGAGCCGGCGCCACCGGCGAGACCGAGCGCGGCGAGCACCGCTTTCTGGGCGTTGATCAGGCCGTGCCCGTAGAACTGATCGTATCCGAGCGCGCCAAGGTCGTCGGTCAGATCCCCGGCAATGAGAGCTGAGTCGAACTCGGCAGGCGTCAAGCCGGGGTGGACGGCCTTCATGAGTGCGGCAACCCCGGCCACGTGGGGGGCTGCCATGGAAGTCCCGTTGAGCGTGCCGTAGCCGAGCACCATGCCGCCGGGACTGCTGTCGTCGCCGAGGGTGCTCAGCACCCCGTCGCCGATGCCATCGCCATTGAGGTCGGTGCCGTTGAAACCGCCGGGCGCAGCCACGTCAATGCTGTTGCCGAAGTTGGAATAGGGGGCGATGCCGCTGTTGATGGTGGAGGCGGCGACCGAGATCACGCCATTGTAGGCGGCCGGATAGTTGGGCGCGGAACTCGATTCGTTGCCGGCGCTGGCGATGATAATGACCCCGGCCGCCCGCGCTGCATCGATGGTGGTTTGCTCCGAGAGAGAGAAGAAGGA
>QIDL01000486.1 GCA_003228415.1 Gammaproteobacteria bacterium
GGGGACATGAACAAAGGCTGGACCGTGGCCAAACGCCTGCTGCAATACGAGCGTTCCGGGACCGGCGATGAGCCGGATCGATCAAGAGTAGAAAAAAGATTGAATCCTTTTGCGCGCATCGCCATGGATTATCTCGGTGAAGCCGGCGGCAAAATTGCCGATCCCATCCTGCGGGATCAAATCCTTCAGCACGTGATCCAGGAGAGGAGCATGCAGCTCACCGGTCGTCGGGTGATGGAAGAGAGCAAATCGAGCGGCGCGCCGGGTGCTGCCACCTCGATCTTCAAGTACGTCGGCTCGACCCTGGCAAAAAACGGCTCGGAGCTCAAATCCCGGTTGCGCGGTACCCGGGGTATCGGCTGGGATGGCGGCGGCTTTTCAATCGAAGAACTCGAGTCCACACGTGGCTGGCTCCGCGACAGGGCGGTCACGATCTACGGTGGAACCAATGAGGTACAGCTCAACATCATTGCCAAGCGGGTACTGGGACTGCCGGACTGAACAAGCAGACCGTGACGGACTCGCTCGTCACGGTCTTGCCGATTCGAATTTCGGCCGACCTGTTCAGTCGCTGCTTGCCACTCCCTGCACCTTCGCTTGCGCTTCATACTCAGCCACTTCTTCATCGGTCAGGTAACGCATCAATACCGCACCGAACAACATTTCTTCGAAGGATTGCTCACCCCATGTGACCTCGATGGTCGGATCGGGGTTGGCCGGGTTCTGAGCCGAGTTGTCCCACCAGGTGGTGTGAACGAGTCTGGTGCCTGCCGGGACGTACTTCGGCTCTGTCAACTCGTAAGTGGTCTGCCAGTTGAAATCGTAGTTGGGGACACTCAACAGCACCTCTTTGGTGCCATCCGGATAGACCACACTGAATTCGGAAGCCTTACCACGAAAGTGCGAGTGCGGCAGCATGTTGTAGATGATGGCCGGCTTGTCGATCAAGCGCTCGGCGAACTCCCGGTGGTTCTTCGCATGCGCCGGAATCCGAATCTTGCTATTGAGGAGAATCATGGAAAATATCTGATGCTCCGGACGCTCGTCGTAGATCCAGATGCCAAGCTTGGACTCGTCCACGTTGGCCTTGCCATTGGTGGTGTAATGCATCTGGAACTCGAGCGTGGAGTCTGCGGGTAAGAACACGCCCGTATGTTCCGGGAACAACTGGCTCGTCATGCCCGGGACGTATCCTCTGAGGCCTGCCTGGCCTTGACGCTTGAGTCTGCCCTTACGCCGGCCTTCGGTCTCGATCTGACCAAAGGAAGTGATGACGTGGTGCAACGTTCCCCGGTCACCGGGTAGAATCTCCGCCGCCTTCACCCAGACGTCCTTACCCACCGTATTCGCCACGTAATGGTACTTGTAATCTACGATACCGGTCGCCGGAACTTCCGCCGCGGGGATGTCGATGATGTAATCCGGCTCGCCGAGTTCCGGCTGGTGCACGGCCCACTCTCCCCAGTCATGATCGATCAGTGCCAGAGGATCGTCACCGTCACCGCGCGGTGAGCCCGCTTCGATCCAATGCACCAGGGTCTGAGTCTGTTCAGGGGTCAGTGAGCGGTCGTTGGAAAATGTGCCATGGGCCGGATCCGCATGCCACGGCGGCATCCGTTTGGTCCGCACCACTTCCCGAATCATCAGCGAGAATCCCCGGACCATGTTGTAGTCCGTCATCGCCCAGGGACCAATGCCCCCCTGCCGGTGACAGGCCACACAGTTGTCCGCCAGCATCGGGGCGATCTCTTGTGAATAGGAAATCGAAGCGTGTTGAGCGCGCTGCATCTTCGCTGGAAAGTTGATCAGACAACCCAGTGCATCGGTGCTGGCAACCTCTACCGTTTCGCCCGCCAGCATGTTGTCCAGCGCATCCTTCAGATAGTGTTCGGTCGCTTCCTGCTTCTGGTTCTCATAGGTCAACCGATCATCCAGCGCACCGTAGTAACTTACCGACCAGTTTTTCGGGTCCAGCACGAACACCTCGCCGGTGCGTATCAGATCCAGCGACTCACCAATGATCTGGCTGTCGTCGATCAGCACCGGAATGTCGTAGCCGAACTCCTCGGCCTCCTGGCTGATGCTCCCCCGGTTGTCCTGCAGGTTCGAATTCAGCATCAGAAACTGCACACCCCGGGCTGCATATTCATCTCTGAGCTCTTTGAACCGCGGCAGCGCGTTACGCACGATCGGGCAACCGTTACCCTGCACCATCACCACCACCGCCTTCATGTCGCTGTAGTAATACAGCTCATGGGACGCACCCCGATGGTCGAATAGACGGAAATTCTCGACGCGTTCCTGTGGCGCCAGACCATAGGCCTGAACACCCAGCAGCAACCCGACCAGACCGGCCGGGAACAGTGACATAGTACGAATCATCCGGTTCCTCTCCCGAAATAGAAACATTACGAAAAGTAACACCTAACTATAGCGATAAGTCATATCCAGGCAAGCGAGAAATAGCTCGCCCTCCGTCCAACGCGGTCCAACGCGGTCCAACGCGGCGATCAGGCTTGCCGGACTGCTCCAGCACCCGCCAGAGCGTCGATTTCCGCCTCACTCAGGCCCGCCTCCACCAGTACCTCTCGAGTGTGCTCACCCACTTCCGGCGCGGGCCCGCGTGGACCCACATCGGCGTCTTCGAAACGCATCGGGATACGGACGCTGCGGTAGCTGCCGTGATCCGGGTGTTCAATTTCGGGAAACATGCCGATCGCATCGGCCTGCGCATCCCTGGCAACCTCATCTAGGGTCAACACCGGACCCCATATCAGCCCAACGGAGTCGAAGATTTCCCCCCACTCATCCCGGGACCTTCTGGTCATGATCTCATCGATGGCTGATACCAGTACCGGCATGTTCCGATAGCGCGAGCGCGCATCCTTGAAGCGCTCGTCGCCGAGCCACGCCTCGCTTCCCAGCGCCTTGCACAGCTTCTCGAAGCTGGCAGGGCCCAGTTGATTGAGCACTACCCACTTTCCATCACCGCAGGGATAGCGGTTGGCCTCCGGTGTCAGCATCTGATGACGGGAGCGGCGCCGTACCGGCGCTTGATCCACGGCGGTCACTCCAAAATCATTGGCCTGCGTCCAGATCGCCGATTCGTAGAGAGAGGTCTCGATCACCTGTGCCTGGTTGGTTCGCTCGGCATGTCTGAGCGCCGCCAGGATGCCGCCGAGAAGAGCCAGACCAGCGGTGTGATCACCCTGAGCTGGACGGGCGTTTGGCACCTCACCCTCATCCCCGTCGCGCATGGCATCATAAATCCCGGACCGGCCAAAAAAAGCCGTAACGTCATAGCCGGGTCGCAGGGCATCGGGGCCCCGGGTGCCATAACCGGTGAGCGTAGCGTGGACGATGCGCGGATTGATGGCTTTCAGGGTTTCAGGATCCAGACCGAAGCGCTGCTGGCGGTGGGGCAGCAGGTTACACAGGAATACCTGAGCATTTTTCACCAGTCGATGGATCAAGGCGGCGCCAGCTTCGATATCGAGGGCTACCGCAATGGATCGCTTACCGCGATTGTCCACGTCGAAGCCGAAATCGTAGCCCTGCAGAGGGCCATCTATTTTCGCAGGCCGACTGATACCGCGCATAGGATCTCCGGTCAACGGCTCGACCTTTATGACCCGCGCGCCGAGATCGGCCAGAATCGCGCCGGTACTGGGCGCCGCCATATAGCTGTCGATCTCAATGACGGTGATGTCTTCCAGTGGTGCTGACACGTATAACTCCCGATACTTGATACGGTACCAGGCTGCGGTACCGAGAAACGAACCCCGGGCACACTGAGAACCGCCGGATGGTTAAAGAGCAGCATAGAGGAAACCGCGCACAGGAGAAAACGATGAGCCGAATTTCAGGCATAGAAGCCAGCCAGGCCGAAGGCTATACCGCTGCGGTATTGAAGTCTCAACGCAAGACATGGGGCGCACCACTGAATAACCATCTCATCTATGCCCGGCGGCCTGGTCTGTTCAAAGCAGTGCGGGGCATGTGGACGGCCATCGACAGCGACGGTCATATCGGCCCTGCTCTGCTGTCGCTGATCAACCGTCGGGTGGCCAGCCACAACGGATGCGTCTTCTGACGCGACATCAACGCTGCCGTGGGTAGCGCTGCCGGTTTGTCGACGGAGAAGATCCGAGCGCTGGACGACTTCGAGAAATCCGATCTTTTCGATGCCCGCGAGAAAGTGGCCCTCCAATATGCGGATGCCATGACCTTGTCCAATGAGGATGTGAGCGATGATCTGTTCGCGCGCCTGGCCGATCACTTTGATGAGCATTCCATCATAGAATTGACCGCTGCAATCGCCTGGGAGAATGCGTCGAGCAAGTTCAACCGGGCACTTCGAGTCGAATCTCAGCAGTTGTGGCAGCCGGCGGATTCTTAACCTGCGGTTCCTTACGAAGCAGCTACCGCGCCGCCGTCACAGGTAATCGTATCCCCAACGGTGAAGCCCGAAGCCCGGGAACTCAGAAAGATAGCCAGTCCGGCAATGTCTGCCGCCGTTCCGATACGACCGCGAGGATTGCCATCGGCAACGGTTTTCCAATCGGTAGCATCCACATCGCCACCACCACCGACACCGGTGCTGAGCATCCAGGTGGGAAAGGGACCGGGCGCAATGCCGTTGACGATGATGTTGCGCCGCACCAGATGCGCGGCCAGTTGACGGGTCAGATGGTGGACGGCCGCCTTCGATGGGCCGTAGGAATAATTGTCAAATATCGACGACTTGATCCCGTCGATGGATCCGACATTGATCACCCGGGCCGGGTCCTGCGGAGTGCCCGCTGCTTCGAGCAGCGGTAACATCCGTTGTGTCAGGAAGAAGACTCCCTTGACGTTGGTATCCATCACCTTGTCCCAGCCGTTTTCCGGAAATTCGCCCAGCGGAGCACCCCAGGAGACCCCGGCATTGTTGACCAGAATATCCATGTGGTCCTCGTGTTTTTCAATCTCTGTCACCACCGCATCGATGCCATCGATCTCCGCCAGGTTGGCGGGAATGGAAACGCACTCGCCACCGAACTCGTTCGCCAATCGCGCCGCAGTGGCATCACAGACATCCGCCTTCCTGGAACTGATATAAACCTTGGCACCATGGGCGAGAAATCCCGCCGCTATCATCTCGCCGATACCACGAGAGCCTCCGGTGACCAGCGCCACCTTGCCTTCGATGGAAAACAGGTTCTGAAAGTTCATGCGACTCCTTAAGGGTCCTTGAATAGCTTTTCTGTCTAACAGGCTTCAAACAGTCCTGCCGCACCCATGCCTTTGCCGATGCACATGGAGACGATGCCGAGTTTCTTGTTGCGACGCTTCAGTTCCCGGAGTAACAAACCGGTCAGTCGAGACCCGGTCATGCCGAACGGGTGGCCGATGGCAATGGCGCCGCCATTGACGTTGTATATAGCGTTGTCAATCCCGAGCCGATCGCGGGAATAGACGCACTGCGAGGCAAATGCTTCGTTCAGTTCTACGAGGTCGATGTCATTCAGGCTCAAACCGCGACGCTGCAACAGCTTCGGGATAGCGAAAACCGGTCCGATACCCATCTCATCGGGCTCACAGCCCGCTACAGTGAAACCACGGAAGTAGCCCAGAGGTTCGAGGCCCAACTGCCCTGCGCGCGACTCGCTCATCACCAGAGCCATCGACGCGCCATCGGAAAGTTGCGAGGCATTGCCGGCGGTGACGCTACCACCCTCTTCAAAAGCAGGCGCCAACGACGCCAGACCCTCGGCGGTGGTATTCGGTCGGTTGCATTCGTCGTGGTCCACCGTTCCCTCGACGAGCGCTGTTTCGCCGCTCTGCTTGTCGATGAGTTTCTTCCACTCGACGGTCATGGGGACGATTTCCTCGGCGATGTAACCGGCATCAAAGGCAGCCGCGTAGCGTTGCTGGGAC
>QIDL01000487.1 GCA_003228415.1 Gammaproteobacteria bacterium
CCGGAGCATATTGAATGACGCCGTCTGCATTCTTGTCGAGCCAGCCGATCAAGCCGATGTCTTCCCAACTCTTGAACCAGCCGGCTACATCCGAATAGGGCTCATCGTGAATCGTATTCACGAAATTCAATCTGGCGAAGGCGCCGACGGCGGGTGCGGTGGTGTAGAGCAAGGCGATGAACAACAGTGCGTATCCTGCAGATTTGCGCGCGTCTGAAACCTTCGGCACGGTAAAGAAGCGCACGATCACATGAGGCAGGCCTGCGGTACCGATCATCAACGCCATGGTGATTGCGGCAAGGTCGACGGTGCTCTTCGTGCCTTGTGTGTAGGGACCGAATCCCAGGTCCATCAATGTGCGATCGAGCTTATCCAGCACCGCCAGCCCGGAGCCATCGGTGACCGTGGCACCCAATCCAAGCTGCGGTATGGGAACGCCGGTGATCAGAATCGAGATGAATATCGCTGGCACCAGGTAGGCGAAGATGAGCACACAATACTGTGCGACCTGGGTGTAGGTGATGCCTTTCATCCCACCCAGAACCGCATACATGAATACGACTGCCATGCCGATGACGACACCGAGCGTAATGTCCACGTCGAGAAATTGAGAAAAGACGATGCCCACACCGCGCATCTGCCCGGCGACGTAGGTAAACGATACGACGATCAGACAGATCACAGCGACCACCCTGGCGGTGTTCGAGTAGTAGCGGGTGCCGATGAAATCCGGCACGGTGAACTCGCCGAATTTTCTGAGGTAGGGAGCAAGCAACAGTGCCAGCACAACATAGCCGCCGGTCCAGCCCATGAGATAGACCGTGCCGTCGTAACCCATGAAGGCGATGATTCCGGCCATGGAGATGAATGAAGCGGCACTCATCCAATCCGCCGCGGTCGCCATGCCGTTGGCTACCGGGTGGACGTGGCCGCCTGCAACGTAAAATTCCCTGGTCGACGTCGCACGAGACCAGATCGCGATGCCGATATAGAGGGCGAAACTGGCGCCGACGAAGAGATAGGTGAGCAGCTTTACGTCCATCTTCGGCTACACAAATGTTGCGTTCATTCGTCGTCGTGGACGTTGTATTTTCGGTCGAGGCGTTTCATCGCTCGTGCGTAAACGAAGATCAACACGATGAAGACGTAGATCGAGCCTTGTTGTGCCCACCAGAAACCGAGTTTGAATCCGAAAAATTGAATCTGATTGAGGCGTTCGACCAGAATAATGCCGAACCCAAAGGAAACCAGGAACCAGATTGCCAGCAGCAGCGCAACCAGCTTCAGATTTGCCCGCCAGTAGGCACGGTCGCTGTCCTGGCTGCGCTGATTGTCGACGCTGTTCTCGATATCGTCGTCGTGATCGGCCACGGCCATCCTCGACCTCCTTCCCCTCAGCAAGGCATTCAATATACATTGTGCTCGACCGAGATTCAGCGGACACGGTGAAAAAATCAATCCTGTACAGCGTGACGATCATTTTGCTGGCCGTCGACAGCGAGGTGGCTCACACCGATGAGGTAGTGTCGGAGAGCGTCGCGACGGCGTTGCATGAGAGAGACGCGACGGTGTTGCATCGAACGGTAGTCATGGAATTTCGAGCGAAGGTAGAAAGGCATTTTCGAGACCCTTACCTGTCGCCTCTTACCGAACCCGACCGAATGAATTTTGCGAGGCTCTCATACTTCGAAATCGGTGCAGAGTATAGTCTTCCGGCGCGGTTTGTTGCGGAAACCGATGATTCTGTATTCGCCATGCCGACGTTCAACAACAAAACACTGAACTTCACTCACTATGGCACGCTGACGTTTGATCATGCCGGTTCAGAGGTGCGGCTGAAAGTCTTTCGGCGGCTGCTTGGAGAACATCTGAGTCGAACCGTCTTGATCCCTTTTCGTGATGCGACCAACGGCGACGAGACATACGCGGGTGGCCGCTATATCGAAATGGATCTCCCCTTGCAGGAGCCGCTGCACCTGGACTTCAACAGGGCGATGAACCCCTGGTGTGCTTATAACCCGAACTACGCCTGCCCCATTCCACCGCCTGAAAATTACCTCAGCTTCCCGATTCGAGCGGGAGAGAAGCGCTTCAAGTGACAAACCGTCACATCGAATCCGTGTGGCTGGCACAGGCGTTTTTTCATGAGCTGATTCTGATCTACCCGGTTTATGCCATCATGATGCTGGAGGCCGGCCTGTCGGGATTCAATCTGTCCGTGCTGTTCATAGTCTGGTCGCTGTCATCGCTGCTGTTCGAAATTCCATCCGGTGTCATTGGCGATCTTGTCAACCGCAAGGTCTATGTCGGCCTGGGGGCGATCATCAAAGGGTCCGGGTTCCTGGTGTGGCTGCTGCTACCGGAATTTGCGGGATATGCGGCGGGCTTTCTACTTTGGAGTCTGGGTAGTGCAGTTCGCAGCGGAACGTTGCAGGCGCTGCTAAACGATGCGCTTGCCGAGCAAAACCGGGAGCTCGAGTTCGGCCGTATTTACGGACGGGGTAAGGCCATGGAAAGTGTGGGGGTCTTGGTGGCCATGGGCATCGGGGGGTTTGTTGCCGAAACCGGATATACGCTGCCGTTGATCCTCTCGGCCGCTGCGCCGTTGATCGGTGCCATGTTGGTGTTTCTATTCATTCGTGAGCCCGATCGGGCTGTCGAGAGGATCGAGGGTCGGTTTTTGACGATGTTGCGCATCGGCCGCGACAACATTCTGAGAAGTCGGATGCTCATCATGATTACCGTGATGATGACCCTTTTTCTTGGCGTTGCCGGAGTGGTGGATGAGTATATCGGACCGCTGCTGGATGAGTCGGGTACGTTATCGCTCGGTAGCATCGGCTTGATCTACGGGATTGTTCTTGGTGCCAGAGCGGTCGGTGCAGCGTTGGCTCACCGCATGGCCGGAATGGCGCTGCGCCACATTGCGTTGCTCGGCCTGTTTGCCCATGGAGTGTTGCTGAGTGGCCTGGTCGTTGGCGAACCGGCTCTTGCGCTGCTCTGTGCCTGTTACTTCATGGCTATGGGTGCGGTCGAGGTCTTGCTCGAGACCCAGCTACAGAACAACATCGACAGCCACGCTCGCGCGACCATCACTTCGGTTGCCGGTGCCGGTATGGAGGCATGGAGTATTCTACTTTTTCTGCTCATTGGCTTGATCGCGGACGCGACCCTGTGGACGGTCGCCGTTGCCTGGGTGGTTGGCGGTACGGTTGTGATCTCGGTGCTGTTGATCTATGCAGCACCTCCGGTGGCTGCGCGCAACCGATCGTGAATTCGAACCAGGGTATCGATGATGGCGTCGACGCTCCGAGCACCGGATTGAAAAATCGCTGTGGCGTTCAGTGTGCCCCACTCGAAACCCATTTCCTTGACCGCCAGCGCGCGAGCTTCCACCTGATCGAGATCCTTGTAGAAATTCTTACCCTCTTCGCCGCGAGGCGGTACAGCCAGCATCTGCTGTAACCCGATACTGGCCGGGTCTCGACCTGCGGCCTCGGCATGGTGATGGATCTTTGCAACCGCCCGCTTCGCCTCGGTAGCATCATCAATGGCGGTAGACAACCAGCCATCGCCTTTTTCTCCAACCCTGCGTAACGCGCGCTCGGCGCTGCCGCCGATCCAGATCGGCAGCGCGGACCCTTGCGGCGATTTCGGCTCCATGGCCATGGCTTCGGTGGTGTAGTGGCTGCCCTGGTAGTCCACCCGGCTGTCTCTCCAGCAGGCTCTGATGAGATCGATCGCTTCATCCATTCGAGCACCGCGGTTGCTGAAGTCCTCCTCCAGGGCATCAAATTCCGCGGCTTGCCAACCGACCCCGATGCCGAGCCTCACCCGGCCGCCAGACAAGGTGTCCAGCGTGCTGATCTGTTTCGCTACCAGGACCGGTTGACGCTGTGGCAGCACCAGAATTTCAGTACCCAGTCCGATCCGGGTTGTTACCGCGGCCGCATAAGAGAGCACCATCAACGCTTCCAGGATTGGCATTTCCGGTGGATACATAGGGCGGTCACGCGTCTCGGTCGGATAACCCATCACCACGTGGTCGAACACATCCAACTGATCGAAGCCGATCTCTTCGATGGCTTTGGCCAGCTTGATAATGGCTTGCGGACCTTCTCGATAGACGACGCTGGGGAATTCGACGGCGAGTTTCATTTGCTGTTGGCTGTCAGTGCGGATCGGAGAAGATAGCAGGATGCTGGCGGGTTTTCCCGGGTCTGGCTCTGTAAGTATTCTGCCAGACTGGCGGTTTAACCCCCATAGGCTTTCAAATCCAAAGGCGAACTCGTAACCTGAACCGTCGTTTTCGACGAGCAGCGTCCTCATATGCCAGCCGTGCAACCCGTTCGTCCTGCAGCTACCGTGATCATCGCGCGGGAAGCTGGTTCGGAGACCGAGATCTTCATGCTGCGGCGGACCAGTAAGGCATCTTTCGCTGGTGGTATGTTCGTCTTCCCGGGCGGGCGGGTTGATGGTGACGATCACCTGCACAAATATGACGCGGTTCGGCAGGGACCTTCCGAGAGTCAGGCCCCCCAGCAACGGGCATTGGGTAACGAGTGGCGAGGTTACTGGGTTGCAGGGATACGGGA
Source organism: Gammaproteobacteria bacterium (assembly GCA_003228415.1). Taxonomy (GTDB): domain Bacteria; phylum Pseudomonadota; class Gammaproteobacteria; order Pseudomonadales; family Azotimanducaceae; genus SZUA-309. The sequence goes on from QIDL01000487.1 coordinate 4,596, forward strand.
GAGTTTCGAAGAAGCGGGGTTGCTGCTTGCGTACACGGAAAGTGGCGAGTTGCTGGCATACGACGATGCGAACAGACAGAGATTCGACGCCTATCGACATCCTCTGCATGCAGGCGAGTTGAGTCTACTCGAGATCTGTGAGCGGGAGGGTTTGAGTCTGGCGATGGACCACATCCATTTTGTGAATCGTTTTGTTACACCGCTGGGCAGGCCAAGGCGCTTCGATACCCGATTTTTTCTGGCCGAAGCACCGTCCGGGCAAACGGGTGGCCACGATGACAAAGAGACGGTCGATAGTATCTGGATCAGCCCGGCCGAAGCTCTAGTGCGCAATGACGCGGGATCATTCGATCTCATGCGTGTTACCCGCATTCAGCTGGAGATGCTTGCTCGCCATGCGAATCACCGGACCCTCCTCGGCTGGGCAGGTAACAATCAGAATTTCCCCATCCATCGTCCGCTGGTGCCGGCTGGTTGAAGCCTGGTTGAAAATTCTTCAGAAAATGACTTTGCACAGGAAAGCGATTGGAACCAGTCGAATATAGCTCTGAGATCAGGAGGGTCGGCAGGGTACCGACGTCGGTTCGAATCTTTCAAGGTATCGGTGCGATCCCCAACAGTCTGAAAAACTTTGCGTTCGCGACTTTTCTACTGATCTACTACGACCGAGTACTGGGTATGCCTGCAACCTGGGCTTCTGGCGCACTCTTCGTGGCGATACTATTCGATGCCATATCGGATCCTCTGGTTGGGTCCTGGTCGGACAACTTTCAGTCCCGGTTGGGGAGGCGCCACCCCTTCATGTTCGCAGGTGCGGTTCCTCTCGGATTGTTTCTGTTCGGGCTGTTCTCGCCGCCGGCGGGCCTATCCGAGGTGGCGCTTTTTTTCTGGCTGTTGACCTTCACTATCGGGGCCCGGCTGTCCATGACGTTCTTCGAAGTTCCGTGGAGTGCCATGTTTGCGGAACTTTCCGATGACTATGCGGAGCGAAGCGTCATCGCATCCTACCGGCTTCTGGTAGGGATTATCGGAGTCGTTGTGTTCACGGTTTTTGTTTATACCTTTGTTTTTCCCAGTGGCGAAGCATATGCAGAAGGACAACTGGATCCCGGAAACTATCCGGCCTTTGCGATGGTCCTCGCGATCTGTGTGACGGTGGCCGCTTTGATATGTGCGTGGTTTACCCGAAAACAGGTGCCCTATTTGCTGCAACCGGTGTCCAAGGTGCGATTTTCGGTTGCAGGGAACATTCATGAAGTTCGACTGGCATTGTCGAACCGGGACTTTCGGGTGCTGTTCCTGACCGTGCTTTTCGGTTCCGTG
>QIDL01000333.1 GCA_003228415.1 Gammaproteobacteria bacterium
GGGATTGAATACTCATATCGCTGACGAGACGCTCCTCGATATCCACCGGTGCATGATCCGCATTCGCCTCTTCGAGGAAACAGCGGGCAAGCTGATGGAGGATGGCAAGATCCCCGGCGCGCTGCACCTCTATGTAGGCCAGGAAGCCATCGCCGCCGGTATCATGACTCATCTGAGCAACGAAGACTGGATCACCAGTACCCACCGCGGCCACGGTCATCTGATCGCCAAAGGAGGCGAGTTCGGACCGATGTTTGCAGAACTCTACGGCAAAGCCACCGGTTACTGCAAAGGCAAGGGGGGCAGCATGCACATCTCCAACATGGAGCTCGGCATGCTCGGCGCCAACGGAATCGTGGGAGCGGGCCCGCCCATCGCCGTGGGCGCCGCGTTTTCCAACCGTTTTCGCAAAACGGACCGGGTGGCGATAACCTTTTTCGGCGACGGCGCGAGTAATGAAGGTTCCTTTCACGAGGCAGCCAATATGGCAGCGTTGTATCAACTGCCGGTGTTGTTCGTCTGTGAAAACAATGGCTATGGCGAGTACACCGCCCAGGCCAACCATCAGGCCATCGTAGACGTCGCCGACCGGGCGGCCGGCTATGGGATGCCCGGCGTCGTGGTGGATGGTATGGATTCGGTAGCCGTCTATGAGGCCGCCGGCGTCGCCATCCAGCGCGCGCGGGATGGTGGCGGACCCACGTTGCTCGAATGCAAGACCTATCGTTTCTATGACCACGTTGGCAAACGTGGGATGGGTCTGTCGTATCGGACCGATGAAGAGGTTACCGAGTGGCAACGCAGGGATCCCGTCGATCTGTTCGAAGCGCGTCTTGCCGAACTGGAAATTCTCTCGGTGGATGCGGCCCGGGCCGTGCACGACGAGGTGGCAGCCGACATCCAGGTGGCGGTTGAATTCGCCGAAAACAGCCCCGCGCCGGATCCGGCAACACTCTTAGACGACGTCTACGCCTGAGCCCAATAGACATAAGGATTACCATGATGGCAGAAGCACAAGCAAAACCGAGAACCCTGCCCTATGTTCAGGCGATCACCGATGGTGTGCGCCAGGTATTGCAAGAACAGGACAACGCCTTTGTGGCCGGAGAAGATGTCGCAGGTGCTGGTAGTGTTTTTGGCTACTACAAGGGACTGCTGGAGGAGTTCGGTCCGGAACGCATCTTCGACACCCCTATTTCAGAATCGGGCATTGTCGGCCTCGGCGTGGGTGCTGCGGCAACTGGTTGTCGACCTGTCATAGATATCATGTTCATGGACTTCATGGGGGAGTGTATGGACGAAGTCGTCAATCAACTCGCGAAGATGCGCTACATGTTCGGTGGCCACGCCACCTTGCCGGTCACCATACTGACCATGGCCGGCGCCGGACTCAGCATGGCCGCCCAACACTCCCAGAGTCTCGAAGCCTGGTTCTGCCACCTTCCTGGTTTGAAGGTGGTGATGCCGACGACACCCTACGATGCGAAGGGCCTTATCATCGCGGCCGCCCGCGACGACAATCCTGTCATCGTGGTTTTGAACAAGATGTCGCTCGCCATCACCGGCGAGGTGCCGATTGAGCCCTACGAGATTCCGATCGGCCAGGCCAAGGTGGTTCGTGAAGGCACGAACCTCACCATCGTCGCCCTGGGTCGCATGATGCATGAAGCAATGAAGGCCGTGGATGGCCTCAAGGAACTGGGCATCGATCCGGAAATCATCGATCCACGATCGTTGCAGCCGTTCGATACAGACTCGGTGATCACCTCGGTCCAGAAAACCCATCGAGCGCTCATCGTTCACGAGGCGGTTCGCTTTGGCGGTATGGGTGGCGAGATCGCCGCCCAGGTCCAAGAGCACGCATTCGACTATCTCGATGCTCAGGTTGCCAGAGTGGGTGCGCCATTCTCTCCTGTCCCGTTCAGTCCGGTGCTGGAAGCACACTACGTACCCAATGCAACATGGATCGTGGCCGAGGCGAAAAAAATGCTCGGCCTGTAAGCGTCCACCCTATGCCCACCATCGGCATAGTCGCCAACCCGGCTTCCGGGAAAGACATCAGACGTCTTGTCGCACGTGCATCCGTTTTCGATAACCAGGAAAAGCAGGCCATCGTTCGCAGGATGCTCTCCGGTATCCACAATGCGGCCGGCAAGGCTTCCTGGAAAATCGGCTACCTGAATGACGCTCACGGCATCGTCAAGGGGGCATTGAAGGATGTCTTCGCCGCCGGACATGGGAGTGCATCTGCAACTCCGGTGGCCGAAACGCTATCCGGGAGTTCCCGTGACACCACTGCAGCGGCCAGGGCCCTGGCTGACATACCTGCCGCCATCGTCATTACCCTCGGCGGCGACGGCACCAATCGGGCCTTCGCCCTGGGGTGGCGGGACGCGCCGCTGATACCCATCTCCACAGGCACCAACAACGTATTCCCATTTCTGGTGGAAGCCACCATCGCCGGTGCCGCTGCAGGTGTCATCGCTTCGGGTGCAGTGGCCTTGAGTGAAGTCGCAAGCAAACAGAAAATCATCCAGGTCGAAATCGAAGACGAACCGCCCGACCTGGCCTTAATCGACGCGGTACTGGTTGCCGAGCGATTTGTCGGATCAAAGGCACTGCTCGACCCGGACAGTCTGCGATCGGCCCTGCTGACGGTCGCCGATCCTGCGGCTGTGGGCGTCACCGCGATCGGTGGATTGATCGAACCATTATCCCGTGCCGTCGACAGGGGGATGCATCTGGAGTTCGGAGATTCCGGGGATCACGGCGTGACCGTGGTGGCCCCCATCGCACCCGGTTACTACCAGCGAGTCCATGTGGCCGAGCACCGGGCCATTCCTTTCTCTCAGGCGTTGCGCTGCACCGGTCCCGGGATACTCGCTTTCGACGGAGAACGGGAAAGGGTTCTGAAGCCGGGGCAGCGTGCGACCCTGACCATCACCCGCAGCGGCCCGGAAATCGTCGATATTTCCACCACGATGAAACTGGCTGCAGAGCGAGGCTGCTTCATTGGACCCCAGGCGCTGGTGTCCCGTCCGACTAATTTGTTTAATACAAAGAATTAGCCGGACAGGACACCAGCAATGCCCACCGAAATCTATCTGTTGAAGGTCGGAATGAGCATGACAGAGGGTGTGGTCGAAGAGTGGTACATCCCGAACGGCGGCACGGTTGGTAACGGAGAGCTTCTATACCGGCTGGAAACCGAAAAGGTCAATCTCGATGTGGACGCCGAAGCCGCGGGAACCGTGATACATCTGGTCGCGGAAGGTGTCACCATGCATCCGGGTGATGTGGTAGGCCACATCTATGCCACCGGGGAAACTATCCCGGAAACTGCGGCCACCACGCCGCCAACGCAGCATTCGACAGCGGTCGCGCCGCAAGCCGTCAGCGCCAGTCCCGACAGCTCCGCGGCGCGCGCTGTGGATCCCCCGGAAGTCTCAGCACGTCGGGTTTCACCCGTCGCCCGGAAAACCGCCCGGGAACTCGGTGTCGATCTCGGTAGTGTCGAAGGCAGTGGTCCGGGCGGTCGCATCACCAGGGAGGATGTGGAAGCGGCGGCTCTCCATGAACCCGTGGCCACTCTCGATGATGTTGCTGCAAAGCTTGCCCCGAACCGGGCCGATCAGGTAATTCCATTGAAAGGCATGCGCAAAACCATCGCCTCACGGATGCACGAAAGCCTCATGACCACGGCGCAGCTCACCATGGACATGGAGGTGCGAATGAGTGACGCGCTGAAGCTGCGCGCCCAACTCATCGATGAATGGAGCCATGAGAATATCCGACCAACCTATACCGATCTGGTGATTCGAGCAGTCGCCAAGGCGCTCGCGCAGCATCCGCACATGAACAGCCAGCTCACGGAAACGGAACTCGTCCTGAAAGGCGACATTCATGTGGGAATGGCGGTGGCGCTGGAGGACGGTCTGATCGTGCCCGTCATCAGCAACGCCGATCGGCTGTCGCTGCGCGAGACCGCCCTGGAATCGGCACGACTCGCGGAAGCCGCACGTTCCGGGTCGCTCGGCGTGGACGACCTGCACGGCGGCACCTTCACCGTTTCATCGCTCGGCATGTTCGGTGTGGACAGCTTCACGCCGATCATCAACTCACCGCAAGCCGGTATTCTAGGGGTGAATCGAATTCGGGACGATGTTGCCTGGCAAGGCAACACAGCGGTGAAAATCCAGGCAATGCGCCTGTCTCTGACCTGGGATCATCGGGTGCTGGATGGTGCGCCTGCGGCCGGCTTCCTGGCCGAAGTGCGCGATCTACTGGAAGCCCCCTACCGACTGCTGGTTTAATCGGGCCTCGGAACCCTCGCAACGGAAAATGAAGCTGGCTCGGAGTCCTCAGAGTCCATGAAGCACGAACTCCTTGGTATCGCGCTCGCTGTCTCGAGCCTGGGGCTTGCCGCGTGTACGGCAGAAATCTCTGAAGCGCCTGCAAGGCCCACTACGGCGCCGCAGGTCGATCTGATCCTCCATAACGGACACATTCTGACCCTTGACCAAGCCAATAGCGTGGTCTCGTCCATCGCCATTGAAGGCAATCGGATTATTGCCACGGGCAACGCCGAATTGCTCAGCCAATACACTGCAACCACCATCGTGGACCTCGAAGGCAAAACCGTCATGCCGGGCTTCATCGACAGCCACACTCACATCAGCGGCAACGCCCCCCACTACATCGATCTGACCGGGGTAACCTCGGTGGCGGAAATCGGCGCACTGGTCAGAGCCAAGGCCGCCGAAGTGGGCCCGGCAAACTGGGTCACCGGTTACGGCTGGTCGGAAGACGAGTTGGAAGAACAGCGTAAACCCGGAATAAAAGATCTCGACGCAGCCGCCCCGGAAAATCCCGTGATGCTCACCCGCGCCGGTGCACACAGTGCGGTTTTCTCGAGCACGGCATTCGAGCTCGCAGGCATCGACGCCACCACAGCCAACCCCGAAGGCGGCATCATCGAACGGGATGAGGCCGGCAATCTGAATGGCATCATCCGGGAACGACAGGGAATGATCGGCCGGCTGGTGCCGACCACACCGGTGAAAGATCTCCGCGAAAGTCTGGTGGCCAACCTGCGAGCCTTGTTCGCCAAAGGCATAACTTCCATCGTCCAGGCAGAGGATACCGTCGACCACTATCCCGAGTGGGAGGCCATCTACGCGGCCAATCGGGGCACCTTACCCAGAGCCTCGGTACAACTCGCTTACGAAGGAAGTGAACGTATGGCCGCATTCGGTCGCAGGACGGGTGCGGGCGATGAGTACCTGAAGGTAGGGGCCATCAAGATCTTCGTGGATGGCGGGTTCACCGGACCTGCCGCCTATACCTCGAAGCCTTACAAGGGTGAAGACGAGTATCGTGGCAAACTCAACATGAGCGAGGCGGAACTCGAGACCTTGATCCACAACGCTCATCGGGACGGTTGGCAGTTGGGCATACACGCCATCGGGGACGCCGCCATCGAGCTGACCGTCGACACTCTTCTCGGCGCACTGGCTGCCTGGCCCCGGGCAGATCATCGCCACTACCTGAATCACTTCACCATCATGCCCGATGACGCGACCATGGCAAAAATGGCAGCCAACGGCATCGCCATCACCCAGCAGCCGAACTTCACCTATACGCTGGAAGGTCGCTACGTTGCGAATCTGGAAGGCAAGCGGCTGGAGACCAACAATCCGCTGCGCACGCCCATGAATCATGGCATCCACATCGCTATCTCCAGCGACATCCTGCCTATCGGGCCCATGGTAGGCGTCTATGCCGCGGTCACCCGTAAAGGCATGAGCGGCCGGGTTTTCGGCGCCGGTGAGAAGATCACTCGAATTGAAGCGTTGCAGGGCTACACCCTGG
>QIDL01000104.1 GCA_003228415.1 Gammaproteobacteria bacterium
CAGTTGTTCTGGGGCTTCATCAAGGTAATGGTGTTTGTCGCCTTCTATGCGTCGGCGGTCAGCGAACCTCCGATGACCCTGCAACAGGTACTCGTCTACATCTGGCTCGGCCAGGCTCTGCTGGTACTGCTGCCCTGGAACGTTGATCCCGAGATCGCAACCCAGATTCGCGGCGGTGGCGTCGCATATGAACTGTTGCGGCCCCTCGACCTGTACAGTTTCTGGTTTGCCCGCACCCTGGCTTTTCGCGCGGCGCCCACCTTGCTGAGAATGTTTCCCATGCTGGCATTCACCTATTTTGTTCTGCCATGGATCGGACTCGGCTCGTGGGCGCTGCCTCCGCCGGCAAGCCTCGAGAGCGGTGTTCTGTTCATCTGCGCGGCTTTCGGCACGCTGATGCTGTCCACCGCATTTACCATGGTGCTGCATGTCACGCTGCTGTGGACCATCTCCGGGGAAGGCATCAATCGGATGATGCCGGGCGTGGTGCCGGTTCTGGCGGGATTGATCATCCCGTTGCCGTTGTTTCCCGATTGGCTGCAGGGTGCTCTCTACTGGCAGCCATTTCGCGGCATGGCGGATGTACCGTTTCGAATATACAGCGGTCACATCCCCCCCGGCGAGGCCATGCTGGAGCTGGGTATGCAGTGGTTGTGGGTGGTGGTGCTCGTTGGCTTCGGTATGTGGTTGCTGGCTCGAGCGCGGCACAAGCTGGTGGTCCAGGGTGGCTGAAGCGGTCCATCGATCGGTGAACGCGCTGGCTCTGTATGGGCGCCTGGTATCCCAGTCTGTCCGGTCGCAACTGCAGTATCGTCTGTCGTTTCTATTGATGATGCTCGGTCACTTCATTACTTCCGGCGTTGAAGCGCTCGGTCTCTGGGCGCTGTTTGATCGGTTTGGGATGCTCGGACAGTGGTCGCTGGCCGAAGTGGCCTTCCTGTATGGCATGGTCAACGTGGCTTTTCCCATCAGTGAAGCCATGGCGCGGGGTTTCGATATTTTTGGCAGGGACTTCGTGAAAACGGGCGATTTCGATCGTCTGCTGTTGCGACCTCGGAGCACCGTGTTGCAACTCGCCGGGCACGACTTTCAACTGCAGAGATTAGGGCGTTTGCTACAGGGTCTCATCGTGCTGATCTGGGCAATCTGGGCGTTGCAGATCGAGTGGAATGTTGCGCGTGCGCTGCTGCTCGTGTTCACGGTGCTGTCGGCGGTGGTGTTTTTCTATGCGCTGTTCATTTTTCAAGCCACATTGTCCTTCTGGACGATAGAGTCGTTGGAGATCATGAACACGCTCACCTATGGAGGGGTGGAGACAGCCTCCTACCCGCTGGCCATCTACCAACCTGGTTTTCGGCGTTTTTTTACCTTCGTGGTGCCGCTGGGATGTATCAGCTACTTCCCTGCTGTCGCCATCCTCGGAGTGGAAGACCCACTAGGTACGTCGCGCATCTTTCAGTATCTGGCGCCGCTGGCGGGTTATGGTTTTTTTCTGGCTTCGCTGATCGCCTGGCGGTTCGGCATTCGCCACTACACGTCCACCGGTAGCTGAGGTAGCCTGCGTCTCCTGTTGGAAGGCAGCGTTAAGAGGCAAATATGAGTAGATTCATCAGTATTGGCCATGCTCGCGATGCCACGGGCCTCAGAATGGCGTGCCTGCGCAAAATTCCCAGCCCCTGGACGGAGGCGGCAAAGGGAATTTTTCATGTCAAAGGCCTGAGCTGTCAGTATGCCGCCCAGACAGAAAGCGACGAGCATGACGCCATTGCTGCCTGGGCGGGAGATTCCTCCATACCCGTGGTGGCTTATGAGAATGAGCCGCTACGAACCGGTTGGGCTGCGATTCTGATCCTTGCCGAGCGGCTGGCGCCAGAACCCGCTTTGATCCCCGCGGATCCACAGCAGCGATCTCAACTCTTTGGATTGGGTTACGAAATCTGCGGCGAACTGGGGTTCGGTTGGTGCTTGCGCCTGCTGATGATCAAGGCGGGAATGGACCACAGCAGCGAACAGACTTTTCCGAGTTCTACCTCGGTGATGCTTGCGGCGAAATACGGATTCAACCCTTCTCATGTCAAGCTGGCGGAGTCGCGGGTCGTCGAGGTGCTGAGCCTTCTGGATGCAACGCTGGGTGAGCAGGACTACTTCCTGGGGAATTGTCTCAGTGCCCTGGACATCTACTGGGCAACCATGGCCAATCTGCTGACGCCGTTGCCTCCGTCGGAGTTGCCTATGTCGTCTTATATCCGCGGGATCTACACATCGACCAATGCCGGGATGCTGGATGCGTTGACAGGGCGACTCAGAGAGCACCAGCGTCGAATTTATCAGACTCACCTGGAACTACCGGTGCCTCTCTAGTCGGAGGACGGCCATGGTGGTCGGAATCCAGTTATGAAAATCACTGCTCACGACGAAGGAAGTCAACATGAAATTCTCCAATCGAATCACGGAAATGCTGGATATCGAGGTGCCGCTGGTACAGGCCCCCATGGGCTGGATTGCCCGATCGCAACTGGCCGCCGCCGTCTCGGAAGCTGGCGGGCTTGGCATCATCGAAACGTCATCGGGTGAGCTCGATGCTATTCGTGAAGAGATCAAGAAGATGCGTACGCTCACGGACAAGCCCTTTGGTGTCAACATTGCTCAGGCTTTCGTTCGCGATCCCGAGATTGTTCGTTTCGTGATCGATCAGGGTGTGCGATTCGTGACGACCTCGGCGGGCAATCCGGAGCGTTACACAGATCAACTGAAGTCGGCCGGGCTGACGGTATTTCACGTGGTGCCGAGTCTTGCTGCCGCATTGAAGGCCGTGCACTGTGGGGTGGATGGTCTGGTCGTGGAAGGAGGCGAAGGGGGGGGATTCAAGAATCCGAAAGAGGTTTCGACCATGGTGTTGCTGCCGCTGGTGCGCTCGCAGGTGGACGTGCCCATCATCGCAGCCGGTGGGTTCGTTGACGGCAAATCCATGGCGGCGGCGTTTGCCTTGGGTGCAGAAGCCGTACAGATGGGTACTCGAATGGTTTCCGCCCTCGAGTCGCCGGTGCACGAGAACTGGAAAAACGCCATTATCAACGCGAAAGAGACCGATACGGTTTTTCTGAATCGAACCCATTCTCCGGCTCTGCGTGCACTACGCACGGAGAAGACCACGCGGCTCGAAAACGATGTGGAAACCAACGCGATGACCGAGTTCGGTACGGCGCTCGACCTCTACTTCGGCGGAGATATGGAAGCCAGCATCGCGCTCAGTGGTCAGGTCTGTGGTCGAATCGATTCGGTAAAACCGGTGGCCGATATCATCAACGAGGTGAGGGTCGAATTCTTCGAAACCATTGCCGGCCTGTCTTCCCGGTATCTCGGATAAAGGCCTGGCGCTGGAACTAACCTGAGACTTTGCTCGGGGTGTTGTTCAGCGATCGAATTCCAGTGCTTGCCCCAGCGGCCCATCGAGGAATCTACCGTCCCGATAGCGTAGATGACCGTTGACCCAGGTCGCCCGTACCCGATGGTTGAGATCGATGCCACTGAATGGGCTCCATCCGCACTTGGAGTGTATCTCTGCAGGGTCGGTGGTGCTGGCAGGGTCGATCACGACCAGGTCCGCATGGTATCCCTCGCGAATATAGCCCCGCTCCTTTACATCAAACAAGCGTGCCGGTGCGTGCGCCGTCTTCTCCACCACCTTCTCGATCGTGAGCAATCCTTCCCTCGTCAACTCCAGCAGGGTCACCAGAGCGTGCTGGACCAGCGGTAATCCCGATGGCGCGCCGCGATAGCTGCGAGCCTTTTCTTCAATCGTGTGAGGCGCATGATCGGTGGCGATAATGTCGATCCTGTCATCCATCACAGCCCGCTGGAGAGCGATCTGATCGCCCGCGGTCTTGATGGCCGGATTGCATTTTATATCGGCGCCTTTGGATTCATAAAAACTGTCGTTGAAGAACAGATGATGCACGCAGACCTCGGCGGTGATCTGCTTGTTGTCCATCGCTCCGGCTGCGAACAGCTCCAGCTCTCGTTCGGTGGTCAAGTGGAGGACGTGCAGTCGTGTGCCGTACTGTTTTGCCAGCGCGACTGCCAGTGAAGATGATTTGTAGCACGCTGCTTCGGAGCGAATATTCGAATGTTCCGAGAAGGGGATGTCCTCGCCGTATTTTTGCAGCGCCGCCTGTTCGTTGACGATGATTGTCGGTGTGTCTTCGCAATGGGTGGCGATCACCAATGGGGAACCTGAAAAAATACCTTCCAGGGTCTGCACGTTGTCCACCAGCATGTTTCCGGTGCTGGCACCCATAAATACTTTGATGCCGCAGGCGAGGCTCGAATCGACTGTTTTGATGGCTTCCAGATTGTCATTGGTGGCGCCGAAGTAGAACGCATAGTTGGTCTCTGAATGGTCCGCGGCACGGCTGTGTTTGTCGGCGAGCGCGTTGTGAGTCACAGTCAGAGGGTTGCAGTTGGGCATCTCCATGTAGCTGGTGATGCCGCCTGCGATGGCGGCTCTGGATTCGGTGGCGATGGTGCCTTTGTGTTCAAAACCCGGCTCGCGAAAATGTACCTGATCGTCGATCATGCCAGGCAGCAGCCAGGCGCCGGCGGCATCGTATGTCGGCACGCCTGCAGGTACGCTGACGTTGATCCCTTCGATGCGGCCGTCGAGAACCAGCACATCGCCCTCGGTGATCGTGCCTTCGTTGACGATTTTTGCGTTGCTGATGAGTTGATCGGCTGCCATCGTTTGTTACTTCCCAATCCCTGGTTACTGGCGAAGAAGCAGTTCTGCCTCTATCTCCACAGGTACCGAGAACGGCAACTCGGCCATCCCGACCGCAGAGCGGGTGTGCGCACCCACCTCCGGACCGAATACCTCCAGCAGCAGGTCGGATGCGCCGTTGATCACGGCTGGCAGATTGTTGAAACCTGGCGCGACGTTGACCATGCCGAAGAGCTTCAACCAACCTCGCACTTCATCGAGACTACCCACGGCTTGTTCGATGGTCGCGAGAAAGCCCAGAGCTACCTGGCGTGCGGCCTGATAGCCCGCATCGGTGCTGACTTCTTCACCCACCTTTCCCAGAGGCCTGGCCAGAGAGCCATCCATCGCGATCGGCACATGACCTGCCAGGTAAGCGTGACCGGCGTCGATACGGATCAACTCGAACGGCAGCTTGGCCGTCTGCATGGGTTCTGGCAGGACCAGCCCGAGTTCGTCCAGCCGCTGCTGAGGTGAATGTGCCACATCGTTGCTCCCGGTGTCCGTTCGGTAACTACTTTAGCGGATTTGAAGGCGTGTGCGGGTTTCATCGGTGCCAGGGTCTCAATTCCAGGTTTCCGAATTCGCCGAATCCGGATAAGGTCGAATCATGAAGCACCAACGAGCACTGCAACTGCTGAGGACCCACCTGCCTCGGCAGTGCTTGATTACCGAGAAGGCGGGTCTGAAGCCGTTTGAATCGGATGGATTGACTGCCATTCGGGAAATACCGTGGCTGGTGGCGCTACCGGAAACCGAGCTCCAGCTCAAGGCTGTGTTGAAAATCTGCCGTGATCATGAGATCCCCGTGGTTCCGCGAGGCGCCGGTACCGGCCTCTCTGGTGGCGCCCGTCCGAACTCCGACGGGGTGTTGCTGGGTCTGTCGAAGATGGATCAGATTCTGGAGATCGACCTGGAAAACTGTGCGGCGCTGGTGCAGTCCGGCGTAAGGAATCTTGCCATCAGTGAAGCGGTGGCGGACCACGGGCTCTACTATGCACCCGACCCATCCTCCCAGATTGCCTGTTCGATCGGCGGCAATGTGGCGGAAAATGCTGGAGGCGTGCACTGTCTCAAGTATGGCCTGACGGTGCACAACATTCTGGGTCTC
>QIDL01000014.1 GCA_003228415.1 Gammaproteobacteria bacterium
AGATTTCAGAACCCTGGTTACGCCCCTCCAGCGTTCGTGTGATCCAGCGGCGACAGGCTCGATCCAGCCTGAGCTCTATGGTGGATCGATCCCCTCGAGAGTTGACTACCTCGGCCCGCCAACCCCAGGCGCCTGCCGACAGGCATTCGATAGCCAGAAAGCTCGATGCATGGACGTGAGGCAAATGCTCCCAATCCAATGTGTTTTCGAACATCCGCTCGAGGCTCACCGGTAAAACCCGTCTGTAGGTACCCAGATGGGGAACCGTTGATCCGGCAAAGGGCGGAATCACCTCGTGATCGGGCATCTCTGGCAGGATAACTCAGTATTTTGTTGCGCACTGCACGATTGACAGCATACGCACAATTGTAGTGAGATCCAGGGTTGGGGAGGAAAGGGAGTAACACACCGTGCTCTTCCTTTTCGAGGGACGGCCGGGCTCACGCCCGGCCGTTTTTGTTATCCCCCTCGATTCCAATCTCAGGAGGCCTTTGAATGGCGGAAGTACTGGCAGAGAAAATCGACCTCGTCACCGCGGATCCTTATAGTGTGCCGCTCGATCAGATCGATCCGAGTCAAGCGGAGTTATTCGAGAAGAATCGATTCTGGCCCTATTTCGAACGCTTGAGGAAGGAAGATCCGGTGCACTATTGCGCCGACAGCCAGTTCGGGCCTTATTGGTCCGTGACCAGGTTCAATGACATCGTCTATGTCGACAAGACCCACGACATTTTCTCTTCCGCCGACGGCATTGTCCTCGCCGACCGTCCCAAGGACTTCGAGACCACTAACTTCATCAGCATGGATCCACCAAAACACGACCAGCAACGAAAAGCGGTTCAGGGTGTCGTCGCTCCGCGCAACCTTGCAGAAATGGAAGGACTCATTCGTCAACGTGCAGGCGACATCCTCGATACGCTGCCGAGAGACGAGACTTTCAATTGGGTAGACCTGGTTTCCATCGAACTGACCACTCAGATGCTCGCGACCCTGTTCGACTTTCCGTTCGAAGACCGGCGTAAGCTCACCTACTGGTCCGATATGGCCACTTCCGGCGAACTGGCCGGTGGGCCGACACCGGAGCCGGTTCGACGTGCCGCACTCATGGAGTGCCTCGAGACTTTCACTCAACTGCGCGATGAACGAATCAACAATGAGGGTGGCTTCGACCTCCTCTCCATGATGGCTCACGACGAATCCACCCGAAACATGCCGCCCATGGAATTCCTCGGCAACCTGATTCTGTTGATCGTCGGTGGCAATGACACCACCAGGAACTCTATCAGCGGCGGCGTGCTGGCGCTCAACGAGAACCCCGCCGAGTATGACAAGCTGACCAACAACCCCGGACTGATCCCGAGCATGGTTTCGGAGATCATCCGCTGGCAGACCCCATTGGCTTATATGCGTCGTACGGCGACACGCGACACCGAACTGCGTGGCAAGCAGATCAGACGCGGTGACAAGGTGGTGATGTGGTACGTTTCCGGTAACAGAGACGAAGAAGTGATCGATCGCCCCAACGACTTCATCATCGACCGGCCCAATGCCCGCCACCACCTTTCCTTCGGTTTCGGTCTACATCGCTGCATGGGGAACCGACTTGCGGAAATGCAGCTCAGGGTTGTCTGGGAGGAGATCATGAAGCGTTTCGAGCGGGTGGAAGTGGTGGGAGAGCCGGTCCGAATCCCGTCGAGCTTCGTGAAAGGGTATGCGGAGTTACCCGTTCGAGTACATTGACGCCGTTCGCTGTGCGCCATATCAGAGTGAATTGACTCGGATGCACGCGCTCGAGGATTTTATCCTGTTCGGAGCAGATGGCTGAGTCGAGTCCCGGTCTCGGCGATGGTCCTCTCGACGAAAGCATCCAGACCTTCGGTTTCGGCGAAACCGTCGAATTGACCCTCGAGCAGCAGCTGCGCATAGCCGTGGATCTGGCTCCAGGCCATGAGTATGTCGTTCTGAAAATCCCGCTCGCCGATCCGCTCCTCAAGCGTTTCCGGCGTCACCTCGGGTTCAGAGCGTTGCGCGGCGATACTATTGGCCATCTCCGCAAAGGTTCGCCCTGCCGCCTGCTGCACTGTTTCGTTATCCGGTGACATGGCATCCCGGCGGAACATCAGTCGGAAGTGGTCGGGAAACTGTCGGGCAAATCCAACGTAGACGTGGGCGACTCTGACCAGGCGCTCGGCCGGATCAGCGCCACCTTCCTCCCGGACGGCTTCAAGGGCAACGGTGAGACGATCGAAGCTGCGCACCGAAACCTCAGAGAGCAGTTCGGACACATCGGCAAAGTGATGCTTGGGTGCGGCGTGAGAGACACCGGCTCGCCGGGCACAGGCTCGCAACGTCAATCCCTGCACACCTTTTTCGGTCAGAATGTCTTCCGCCGCGCTGAGCAATGCTTCCTTGAGATCGCCGTGGTGATAGCTGGTTTTCGTTTTCAGGCCCGGCATTCAGTCCGCATTTCCTGCTGAGGCAGCTAAACCTTTTCGAGCCTGAACGACAACGGCCGTCCATCGATGTTCACCTCGACACCAGCGGCCCCGGTCTCCGGATGAAACTCCACCGCCAGCGTGGCGTCCATGATGTATCGCTTATGCTCCTGTGCTGCCTGCAGCAATTCCCGATCGCCGTCATAGCCTACGCTGATTCGGTCTGAGACGTTCAACGAGACCTCCTTGCGCCGCTGCTGTATGCGGTTGACGATTTCCCGCGCGTAGCCACCGCGCACCAGCGTCTCGTCGAGTGTACAATCGAGGTCCACCGAGATGAATCGATTCGATACCGTGCTGGTGCCGTCGCGCGCCTTTTGCAGCACCTGGATCTCATCGAGACCGAAGCATTCCCCCAGCAGTTCTATCCCTCCATCCGATTGCAGCTGTGCAATCTCTTCGGCCTTCATGGCCTGAATCGCCTTCTGGAATTCCTTCATTCGCTTACCCAGCCGTTTGCCGAGTACCGGGAAATTGGGCTTGGCGATGAGCTCTATATACGCGCTCTCATCTGCCTCGTAGCGCACCTCCATGACGTTCAGTTCGCTTTTTATCGTTGCTTCCAGACGCTTCAGCTCTTCCAGTAATTCCGTATCCCGGTGAATGATGGTCAGACAACGTAGCGGCGTCCTCAAACCCACCTTCACTTCCTCCCGTCGCTGGCGTCCCAGCAGCACCACCTGCTGCATCCGATCTACCGCGACTTCCAACTCGCTCTGAATGAGTGCGGGTTCGCTGAGCGGATAGTCGCACAAGTGAACGGACGCTGGCGTCGGCTTCCTCTCACCAAGACTCGACAGTTCCAGGTAAAGATGCTCTGAGAGAAACGGAGCGAACGGGGCCATCACCTGAGTGAGTTCATAGAGCGTCGAATACAGAGTGCTGTAGGCGGCAATCTTATCCGCCGTGATTTCCTCGCCCCAGTAGCGGGTTCGGTTGAGTCGGATGTACCAGTTTGTCAGGTCCTCGATGAACGCAAAGAGTTGCGGCACGACGTTGTAGAGACGATAGGCTTCCATCTGCTCCGCGATGTTGGCTTTCAGTGTCTGCAGACGCGAGACGATCCATTGGTCGAGAATATTGTCACCGCGATGCTGACCTTTGTCCGGAGACCAATGGTCGATCTCGGCATAGGTTTTCAGAAAAGAGAAGGCGTTGTACCAGGGAAGCAGTGCTCGTCTGGCCATATCTCTGACCCCGCTGTCGGTAAAGCGTTGCTCCTCGCCGCGCACCAGTCCCGAGTTGATCAGATACAGACGCAGCGCATCCGCTCCATAGGTTTCCATCAGCTCATCGGGTGCGGTGTAGTTCTGTAGCCGCTTCGACATTTTCTTACCGTCTTCCGCCATGACCATGCCGTTGACGATGACGTTGCGAAACGCCGGCTTATCGTACAAGGCTGCCGCAAGCACGGTGAGGGTGTAAAACCAGCCGCGAGTCTGATCCAGCCCCTCGGCGATGAACTCTGCCGGAAAACCGGACTGGAAGACTTTTTCGTTTTCAAACGGATAGTGCAGCTGCGCGTACGGCATGGAGCCCGATTCGAACCAGCAATCGAGCACTTCTTCTATCCGCCGATAGGTGCCCTCCTCTCCTTCGAGCTCGAAGGTCAAGGGGTCCACGTGTTCGCGGTGCAGGTCGTCTATGCGGGTGCCCGTGTACTGCTCGAGCTCGTCAATGGAACCGATACAGAGTTCGCTACCGGTGACATCGTTGATCCAGATCGGGATCGGTGTGCCCCAGACCCGATTGCGGGAGATAGACCAGTCGATCGCACCTTCCAGCCAGTTCCCGAATCGACCGTCCTTGATGTGATCAGGCACCCAGCGGATGTGTTGATTTGCGTCGATCAACTTGTCGCGAAACTGTGTCACCCGCACATACCAGGAGGGGATCGCTCGATAAATCAGTGGCGTATCGGAGCGATAGCAGAACGGATAGCTGTGCTGAATCGTGTCATGACGATATAGCGCACCAGACTCCTTCAGGTAACTGATGATTTTCTTGTCGGCGTCCTTGACGTACTGACCCGCGAAGTCGCCGACTTCATCGGTGAAGATACCATTCGGCGTCACCGGGCAGACAAAGGCTTCGATGCCCGCTTTTTTGAAAATTCGATAGTCGTCTTCGCCAAAGGCAGGCGCCTGATGCACCATGCCGGTACCCGCCTCGGTGGTGACATAGTCATCGGCAACCACTACAAAGGCGCCCCGATCAATCTCCTGGGCGAAGTAGGGGAACAACGGCTCATAACGCCTGCCTACCAGCTCGCTGCCTTTCAGCTCGGCCAGCACCTCCAGTTCGCCGTAGTTGCCAGCACATTCCCGCGCGATGTAGAAATCCAGATGGCGATCGGCATCACGCACCTTGACGTAGTCGATGTCAGCATCGACACAGATGGCCAGATTCGAAGGCAGCGTCCAGGGTGTGGTCGTCCAGGCGGATAGACAGGCATCCTCATCGGCCAGCTTGAACAACACGGTGACCGCCGGATCCTGCACGTCCTGGTAGTTTGATGTGGCTTCGAAATTGGACAGCGGCGTACCCAGAGCGGTCGACACCGGCATGACGCGCAAGCCCTGATAAACCAGACCCTTGTCCCATAGCTGTTTCAGAACCCACCAGACACTCTCCATGTACCAGGGATCCATGGTTTTGTAGTCGTTATCGAAATCCACCCAGCGGCCGAGCCGGGTGACGGTGTGGCGCCACTCACCCACATAACGCTGGACAATGGCCCGACATTTGGCGTTGTACCCTTCAACGCCCATTTCCTCGACCGCCTGCTGTGCCGACATATTCAGTTGCTTGTCGATTTCATGCTCGATGGGCAGACCGTGGACATCCCAACCGAAGCGACGCATCACATAGCGCCCCTTCATGGTCCAGTATCGCGGCACGATGTCCTTGATGGTGCTCGCCAGCAGATGGCCGTGGTGTGGCAGTCCGGTGGCGAAGGGCGGACCATCGTAGAAAATGTACGGCTGTTTCTCCCTGGTGTTTTCCAGGGTCTGCTGAAAAACGTCCTGCACCTCCCAATAGGTCAGGATGTCGTGCTCCATATCCACGAAAGAGAAGGTGCTGTTGCCTGCTGCGGGTTCTGCCATTTTTTCGTAACGCGTAAAAAAGCGGCGCATTGTACCGCCATTGCAGCCCATTCCGCAGGTCCTGACCCAGGGTGCCTGTTGCGACGTACTATCCGGCGTGCTACTCCGCGCCGTGCACGCTCTGATCCTTCCCTTCCCAGAAAGGCGCCCGAAGGTCGCGGCGCAGGACCTTGCCAACGGCGCTTTTGGGCAGTTCTGCAACCACATGGATCAACTTGGGAACCTTGAAACGGGCGAGGTTTTCCTTCGCGAAAGC
>QIDL01000248.1 GCA_003228415.1 Gammaproteobacteria bacterium
GGGAACTCGTTGCCTTTTCCAGCTGCTCGCTCGATTCACTGCCACCGGTGCTGCCCACCGTGTCAATGGCCGGCGCACTGACGGCCGGCGCTGCGGTTACGCTTGGCCTGACCGAAGGCATCCCCGTGGCCACGGGAGGCGGTGATGATATCGAGACACTGGGTGCAGGCGCACTGCAGCCGGGCGATATTCAGGAGCATCTAGGAACGACCGGCTCAATCTATGTTGCCACTGACCGTCCAGTCTTCGATCCGAAAGGACGCATTGAAACCTATCCAGACGTTGTTGCCGGGCGCTGGCTGGCCGGGGGATCCACCAGCGCGGCGGGTCTCGCGCAACGATGGATGCTGGAACTGTTGGGTCAGAGCGAAGCGTGGGTGGAAATGGATGAGATATTTGCCAGGATGGCAGCCGGACGTCCATCAGACGTGATTTTCCTGCCGTATCTGGCAGGTGAACGCGCGCCGCTCTGGAAGATCGAGCGAACAGGAGCGCTGCTGGGATTGCGCACCGATCACGAGACACAAGACATACTGCAGGCGACGGTCGAAGGCGTGCTGTTCTCACTTCGCGGCGTGCTGGAAGTATTGGAGGAGTTGGGTGTGGCACCATCGGCGAGTTTCGTCCACACCGCCGGTCCATTCGGGGCGGGCCCGGAACTGGGCAGTGTGCGCGCAGACATTTACGGGCGCAGGGTCGTTCGCTACGGTGTCTCCGAGAGCAGTACAAGCTTCGCCGCCATGATCCTGGCAGCCTGCACCATCAGCGGAGAAAGTCCGTACGAGATGGCGGGTCGACTATTGTCGCTCCGGTGGTCAGTCGACCCGCGCCCCGACAGACGAGCGGAGTATGAACACGCTTATGCACGTTTCGCGAAGGCGACCGGGCTATTGGCTGATTTTGACAGCATGCAACCGATTCAAACGGAGCGTACCACGTGAACGTAGGTCTGGGATTTATCGGCGCGGGCAACCACGCCCGCCATCACATGAAGGAGTTCGCGCAACTGCCGGGCGCCGTGCTCGTGCGCGTTGTTGACATCAGACACATCCGTGCGGAAGAAGCTGCGCATGACTTCTCTCCGCTCCGCGTCAGCTCCACGTTGGCGGAGCTACTGGCCGACAGCGACGTCGACGCCGTCGTGATTGCGACGCCTGCCGAGTCGCACCGTGAACTGGTCGAAGCTGCACTGGCCGCTGGGAAGCACATTCTGCTCGAGAAACCCATGGCCCACACGCCTGAAGATGCGCTGGCCATTGCGAATGCGGCCGCCGCTCATCCAGAGCTGGTTTTGCTGGTAGGTCACAGCGAGCGCTTCAATCGCGCGTACATCGACGCCCGCAAAGCGATTGACGAGAACCACGTCGGCGTGCCGAGATTTGCCTCGGCCAGTCGACTCTCACCCCTGCATCTGAACGATCCTGGTTGGACGCTCGGTGTGCTCGACACGGCGGTTCACGACATCGATATCATGCTGTGGCTCATTGGAGATCGGCCGGTTGCTGTAGCTGCCAACGGGGTCCGCGTCAACCCGGACTTGTCGATTTTCGACCACGTCACCTATCAGATTCACTTCGCCGACGGCGCGCTGGCCCAGGGGCACGTGGGGTGGGTTAAGTTTGGTGACGGTTATCCCATGAGCGGCAATGCACATCCGAGATTGTTCATTGCGGGCACGGCCGGCACCCTCAGTCTGGACTTGTGGCAGCGGCCTGTGGCGGTCGACAATAATCTGTCTGGCGCATATTTCTGGCCCGACGATGTGCTGACGGGATACGGTGACTATTTCACTGAACTGACGGCTCAGAATTATGCGTTCGTGCGCGCCGTGACAGAGGGTAAACCGCTATCCATCATGCCGGCTGAAGCATACCAAGCCGTCCGGGTTGCCCACGCAGCCCGAGAATCGCTGACGCGAAACAACGGCAGCCTTATCCTGCTGGATTGAAAACCACTACATCGCCAAGGGAGAGTAACCGATGCCCCATCCTCTAGACCCCCAAAAACCTCTACTGGAGACGATGACCTGGCCGGAAGCACGGCAAGCCGCACAAGACGGCGGCCGCGTCGTTCTTCTGCCCGTCGGAGCCATCGAGCAGCACGGCCCGCATCTCCCGGTTGACGTGGACAATCGCATCGTCACCTGGCTGTGCGACGAAGCAGCGCGCCGACGCCCCGACCTGATACTGAGTGTGCCGCCCATCCACTATGGCTTCAACGAACACAACATGGGTTTCCCGGGAACGATAACGGTTGCCGTAGAACACTTTACCAACTACGTCTTCGACGTGTGCCACAGTTTTGTGCGCCAGGGGCACACGCGTATCGTGCTTGTAAACGGTCACGGCTCGAACGCCATGCCCTGTGCGCTGGTGGCGCGGCGAATTGTCAACGAGACCGAAGACGCGCTGGCCTCAGCAGTTAACCACTGGAGCCTGGCGCGTTCGCTGGCCTCCGAGTTGCGGGAGACGCCCACCGGCGGAATGGCCCATGCCTGTGAGTACGAAACGTCGTGGTATCTCTTTCTGGATCCGGACGGTGTCGACATGTCGCGCGCGACCGCCGATATGTTGGAACAACGCACGAAGTACACCTGGGTCGATATCATGGAGGGAGATGGCCCGGTAGCATTGATCGACGACTGGTCGCGTATCTCGAATGGTTCGGGTGTAGAGGGAGATCCGACAACGGCAACCGCTGAAAAGGGGGGGCTTTACGCCGAGGAAGAGATCTCAAACCTGATCGAATTTTGCGCAGAGTTTAAATCCGTGACCGTCGCGCCCCGACGCAACTACACCGCACGCGGAGGGGATCCCAACCCCTATGATTATCTCGCATAGCCCATGGGAGGCGTTGGCTCCAGGTGAGCGCCGGCGCGGTTTGTGGCCTATTGGCGACGATTTGCCCGATCTCCCGATTCTCGCGGCGCGCGGTCGGCAGCCGGGCCCCAGGCTGCTCGTGACGGGGGGCGTGCACGGTGACGAATACGAGGGGCCTGCGGCCATCCATGCTCTATTCGACGGGCTTGATGTAGGAGGACTGCAAGGAATGCTGATAGGCTTGCCGGTCGTGAACATCGCGGCCTGGCAGGCGCGGGCACGGACCACCCCTGCAGACGGAGGTGACCTCAATCGTGCCTTCCCGGGCAGATTCGGCGGTGTGACCGGACGATTAGCGGAGGTGATTTTCGACCATTTTGTCCGGCCGTGCACCGTATTGATCGATCTGCATAGCGGCGGCGTTCGCCTGATGCATCTGCCGATGGTGGGATGGTATGGGGGCGGCACAGACGCCGAGGCGCTGGCCCGTGGGTTTGGGCGGATGCTGCACCCTTGGTTGATCCCGGATGTGGCAGGCGTGCTGTCCTATGAGGCCCACCGACTCGGCAAAATCGCGCTGGGTCTTGAATGGGGAGGCGGGGGGAGTCTGGATCCTTCCGGTACCGAAGCATGCGAAGTCGGCCTGCGTCGCGTGATGACCGGCCTGGAAATGTTATCCTCGAACGGCGGGCACGCGTTCGATGATCGCCCTCCCATTGCCGGTGGATACCAGACCGCTGAGACTGATGGCTTTTTCAGTCCGCAGGTAGCGCTCGGAGGTAGGGTTGCAGCGGGAGTACCCATCGGGCGGCTCCGCGATTCCGTGGGAGAAGTTGTGGCCGAGGTGCGTGCGGCTCGTGGCGGTACAGTTGCAGCGCTGGCGCATGTCCCCCTGTTGCAGGCGGGTGATCGTGTGGCCTACATCGGGTAGGACCAGAAGTCAGCGGATTATCGACCTCCACCTCTGCTATCTGGACTTCCACCTCTGCTATCTGATTTCTGCTTTCTGCCCTTGCCTGTCAGGGCACCTGGCTCGTCGCTACGGCCTTCGTATTCACAAGCCACAGGTTGAAGTCGCTTGCCGTGACTTGCCCGTCCATATTGAAATCGCTCGACAGATATCCAGTCGCCGCGGCCTTGGTGTCTACGAGCCAGGCATTAAAATCGCTGGCAGTGTCCTGTCCGTCAGCGTTGGCGTCGCCGGCATACATCGCGTTGCCGCCGCTCACAGGCTTCATCGGAGAGGTACCGAAGGCCCTGCCCCCCGCGGTGGTGAAATCGTATGACGGCGACGGAACGTCAAGGTCTACTTTCGAACTACTTATGATGCCAAGATGGTTTCGATGGAATACGCCAACGTAGTACTTATCAGCCGGGATCTTGAAACCGACTGAATCAGCAATATTCTGAGGACTAACGACTGTTCCGTCCGACAAGAGGAGGCCAACGGCGGAATCAACTGCTGTGACTGAGGGCAGGGTTCCCGTGTAGAGTTTCAGGTAGACCCAGTCCACGACCGTAGGGTTCGCGGCGAAGAATCCAGTCGTTACCGAATCTGATCCCTGATAGTTCCACGGTGCGCCGCCGTACGGATGTCCCAACGCGGCTGCGTCCAGGTGGCCACCCGAGTTCAGGGTTGCATTCATGACCCCTCCCCCCGCGTACGGTCCCTCCAGGAGGATCGTCAAACCGACTTTGATGGCCACGGTAAGGTCGCTCGCCTCATCCGCCCCCATATACGGTGCGGTGACCGACCTGACGTCGCCATCGATATCGGTCGTGACACCGGAAATCGGAATCCCACCAAGATCAGTGTCACCATCGGATACTCCTGTCAGGTGGAGATCAGTAGTCGATACGCTGCTGACAAACGAAACCGATTTTGAAACGGAGTTCGGATCAGGCGACCCAGAGGATGCCTGCCAATCGGCCAGGTTGGCACAACAGCCGCCACTCCCGTCAACCAGTAGGGCTCCCGTCGTGAAAAGGTTGTTGAAGTTAGAAGTCAGGGTCAATGCTCCTCCGAAGTTATCCAACGCAGAGCCACCACCTTGGTTGATCAGTGCGTTGTTGAACAGGGAGTTGGTCGCTCCCGAGCTTATCAGGAGAGCGGTTCCTGCGGACGACGCTCCCACCAGGACCGTATTGAACTGAATCGTGTTGTTGCTTCCGCTGATGACGTCGATACCGGCAACGATGCTTGCGTCCAGCATGGCTACCATGTTGTTTCGGATCTTCGGGTTGATCCCGTCGATCTTGACGCCGGTATCTCCGGCGATCAACTCCAGGGTGTTCCGTTCGACCACCGCGAAGTCACCGGTCACGTCGATACCGGTGTAGCTTGCGTTCGAAAGGATGAAGTCTTTGATGGAGTTGTCCTCGACCTTGGCTCCAGATCCGGAGTTAATGAGGATCGCCGCCGCTTTCTGCTGTTGGAACACATTGCGGGCGACGACAATGTCAGAAGCTCCCCGCACGCCATGGAATCCGTGCAGGAACGTGTTGCCGGTGATTTCGACCCCGCTGTTTGCGACCGTGAGGTGGTTGATGAGCGTCTGCAGGCTCGTCGAAGAGTTCGGCACCCCATCGAAGACGCTGTTTTTAATCAGCAGGTCTTCTACATCACCAAAGAGGATGATAGTGGCATGCGCTACCAGGCCGGCAGGAATCTCGAAGTCGATTCCGTCAATCGTGATATGCTTCGCTGAATCAACGCGTACGAAATAATTATTGAATAGGCCGGCACCCGTGAACATCCAGGTGACCGTTCCCGACTCGGGGGTGATAGTAACCGAGTCGGTCGAGGAGCCAAAGCTCTCGAAGAAGTTGATCTCAACCTGCTCGTCATAGGTGCCGGGTCTCATCGAGAAGGTGACGTCGTTCAAGATTCCATTGTTGTTTAACGAGTCTACCGCTGCTGAGATGGTCGTGAAATCCGGTGAACCGCCCCCCACCGTGTAGACGCCGGCAAGTGGGCTCTTTGTACTCGAACCGGACAGGATTGGGGCGGAGGAGACTCCCTTAT
>QIDL01000594.1 GCA_003228415.1 Gammaproteobacteria bacterium
ACTCTGCGGGAATCTGCAGAGCCGCCAGTCCCAACTCTTCGCTGAGTTGGGTCCAGACCACTGGATCGAAACCGCTGTCGGTATCCATGAGTCGCCGCACCTCGGTGGTGGGCGAGTGTTGATCGAGAAAGCGACGCACCATGTCGCGAAACTGTTCCTGCTCCTCGGAAAAAGAAAACTGCATTGATCCTTACTCCTACCTCAATGAGAAGCTCTGGATGAACAAGTTACCAGAGACCGGAAGGTCGGTTGTTGAAGGCGTGTTGATAGAGTTTCATCGGGGGCTAGTATGAGCGGGGAATCGACTCCCCATCAAGTCAGACATCAAGCAGGAGAGGAATATGATTGAGATCTATCACGTACCGGGTACCCGCGGTGTCCGAGTCATCTGGGTCTGTGAAGAACTGGGATTGCCATACCAGGTGGTCCCGGTGGATTTCTCCGTCGAGTATCGTGACAGCGATGAATGGCGGCGGATGAATCCTGTCGGCAAGGTGCCGGTGATGATGGATGGTGAGCTCAAGGTCTTCGAATCCGGCGCCATGGTGCAGTATCTGCTCGATCGCTATGGCGGGGGCCGGCTGCAACCGCGGCCGGGGACACCGGATCACGCCCGTTATCTCCAATGGTGCTGGTTTGCCGAAGCCACCTTCGCCCGGCCGCTGGGTGAGATCGTCAACCATCGGCGAGCGCTCTCCGCGGCCGATCAGAGTGCCGCGGCGGTTGCCGAGATGCGCTCGCGTGCCTGGTTGTGTGTCCAGGCCGTCGATGCGGCGCTCATCGATGATGCCTTTCTGCTGGGCGCGGATTTCAGTGCGGCAGACATCATGATGGGTTATACGTTGATGATCCACACCTCGCTGGCACCGGGGGAGTTTCCTTCAAATGTGGCCAGCTACTGGCAGAGACTGCAACAGCGCCCGGGGTATCAGGTGGCGACAGCAGATCTGGCCTGACCCCTCCATGCTGCTCGAATACCTCGAAACAGCCGAGCAGGACTCCCGCCATCAATTGCCATCAATCGCCATGAGGAGCATTCGGTCAGGAAACCACCTTCGACCGTCGTAGCTCCGCGATCTCAGCGGAAGTCAGGCCGCATTCGGCGAGAATCTCATCGGTATGCTCGCCGAGTCCCGGTGACGTTCGATGCAGGGCTGCCGGTGTGCCATAAAACCGGCCCTGAGGTCGCGGCTGACGCATCAAACCACCCTGATGGTGCTCGAACTCGAGGAGCGCGCCCATGGCCTCGATCTGCGGATCGTTCACGACCTGCTCCCGCGTATTGATGCGGGCGAATGGCACATCGTTAGCCTCCAGTCGCTCACAGATCTCATCGGTGGTGAATTTGCCGTATGCCTCATCCAGAATCGATTGCAGCAGATCGATGTTCGCGCGCCGGTCTGCTGGTGTAGCAAATCGTTCATCCCCCCACAGATCGCCGATTCCAAGCGCGGCGAAGGTGCCTTCGAACTCCGCTGCCTTCACCGGCATCACCGCCACGTAACCATCGGCGGTTTGACGGACGAAGCGGGAATGATCGAGGTTGGCAATCTGTTCTACGTCATCGCCGACAAAGCTGTAGTTGTACATCCCATCCGGCCAGATGAAATTCAGTGCGGCATCGAGCATGGTGAGTTCGATCTGCTGACCTTTGCCGCTTCGCTCTCGAGCGAATAAGGCCGCGGAGATGACTTGTGCGGCGTTGATGGAAGTGACTTTGTCGCAAATCAGGGTGTTGACCATCTGCGGCCGGCCGTCGGCTGGATCTGCCTGCAGCGCAGCCACGCCGGAAATAGCTTGTACCACCGCATCGTAAACCCTGCGCTTCGCGTAGGGTCCGACAGAACCCACCCCATTGATGGAGGCAAAGATCAGGCGCGGATTCGATTGGCTCAAGGTCTCGTAGCCGAGCCCGAGACGATCCATCACCCCGGGTCGAAAGTTCTCCACCACCACGTCTGCGGCATCGCTCAGGCGGTGCAGGATGTTTCGGCCAGCCTCGGTTCTGGCATCGATCACCAGCGAGCGTTTGTTGCGGTTCATCATCGCGAAGGGGGCGGATACCCCGTTGCGTGCCGGCATGCCGCGGCGCATCAGATCGCCTTCCGCCGGTTCCACTTTGATCACGTCTGCACCTTGATCGCCGAGTATCGCGGTGGCGATGGGGCCGGAGTAAATGGTCGTGAAATCGACGATCCGCACACCGCTCAAAGGGCCGGTCGGGTCATCTGTCGTCGCGTTGGGTGTGTCAGGCATCTGGAGTCCCCGGGAAAGGCGGATCAATCCGCGACGGTGTCGATCTTCTGCAGCAGATATTCGATACGCTCATCGAAGGCGGCGGATATTTCGGCATCGTAGTCACCGTTCAGATCGTTGCGGACCACATCGCGGACCGAATTCATGAGAGTTTCGTACATGTGCTGCTCGACACCATACGTCGCGTGAGCCTTCGTTTCAAAATTGAGGTAGCTCTCGAGCTCCGCATCACCCGGTTCCATCAGCAATAGCAGAACCTGATCCAGCATCCGGCCCAGCATGTATTTGTCCATGTGATCCATCAGGGCGTGGGAGGTTCTGCATTGTACAAAAAAGTGCTGGAAAACCTCTCCGGTGATATCTCCGGCTTGTTCGGCAACCTGTTCCATGGCGGCGATGATTCGGTCTGAAGAAGTTGAGTTCACTCGAAAACGGGTCCCTGACTTGACTCTGCAGAGCCTGAAGCTTATCAAGTTCCCGAGTCAATCCCTTAGGAAGAGGTCGTATGAGTGTCAGTCAGGATGATCGTATCTCGTTATCGTATGCGGAAACCTTTCAGAATCATGACAAGCCGCATCGGATATTCAGTCAGTTTCGAGCCGAGGAGCCGGTGGCCTGGTGCCCGGAACCGTGGGGAGGGCCTGGATACTGGTCAATCACGAAGTACGATGACATCCAGGAAATCTCCAAGCTGCCAAAGGTGTTCAGCTCAGATCAACTGCATGGAGGCATCACGCTCCCGAGTCCGGAGATGATCGCCCACCGGCAGAATATCACTACCGAGCAGGCGGAGAACCCATCGGAGCTGTCCGATTTTCAGGGCGGGCGCAGTATGATCACCATGGATCCACCGGTACATAATGAACATCGGCGGATGGTCGCGCCGGGATTCACGCCCAATACCCTCGATTCGCTGATCCCGAATATCCGTGGCCGTGTTGAAGTCCTGCTCGAGTCGTTGGAAGGCCAGTCTGAATGCGAGTTTGTCTCTTCGGTGGCGGCGGAACTGCCGATTCAGATGCTGGCCGAGCTTTTTGCGGTACCGCAGGAAGTCCGGCATAAGCTCTTCGAGTGGTCCAATCTGATCATTGGTGGCGACGATCCGGACATCACCCTGTCGCGAGACGAGTTGATGGCTGCATTCATGGAACTGGCCGGTTTTGCCATGCAGCTCTACACCGAGCGCCAGCAGAATCCCGGTGAAGACTTGATCT
Source organism: Gammaproteobacteria bacterium (assembly GCA_003228415.1). Lineage (GTDB taxonomy): Bacteria > Pseudomonadota > Gammaproteobacteria > Pseudomonadales > Azotimanducaceae > SZUA-309. The sequence goes on from QIDL01000594.1 coordinate 3,471, forward strand.
CCATGCTGGTCAATACCAAGGTGAATGGAGAGCCGATGAATATGGCCGACTATCTGTCGGCGTTTGTGCTGCTGGTGGTTGCCGGGAACGAAACCACCCGTAACTCCATATCCGGAGGCGTGCTGGCGCTCTCCCAGCATCCAGCGGAGAAACAGAAGCTGCTCGATGATCCATCGTTGATTCCGGCTGCGGTGGACGAGATCGTCCGCTGGGTACATCCGGTGATCTATATGCGCCGCACGGCGGTGGAAGACTACGAGCTTCGCGGGCTTAAAATTAAAAAGGGTGACAAGCTCGCACTCTGGTACATGTCCGGCAATCGAGACGAGGAGAAGTGGCCCGATTCCTTTACCTTCAACGTCAGCCGAGACGGGCCGAGACACCTGTCGTTTGGATATGGCCAGCATCTGTGCATCGGTTGGCGGCTGGCGGAAATGCAGCTTCGTGTGGTGCTCGAGGAATTGTTGACAAGATATCCAGACATTCGTGCGACCGGTGAGGTCAGGCGGATCAAAACCAATTTCCTGAACAGTATCAAGCAGATGCCTGTGGCCCTGGCGTGAAGGACCGATCTCGGCTATTCGCCTGAGGGGTGGGCCAGCGGGGCCGGGTCGGCGCGGACGAGCGCCCTCAGGTCATCTGCCCGGGACTTCTCGCCAGCCCGTCATCTAGGTGGGAGGTGTCGTTGAAGCGTCGGATCACGATCCGCTCCGGGGTCATGACTATCTGACTGATCGAGCCGTTGTCTGCGCCGTTGAATGCAAAGGGTCTCGAGCCGGAGATATGCGCGAGGATATGGCCGATCACGCCTCCATGCACGAAGGCGGCAATCAGCTGATCGGGATGCTGCGCGGCCATCCGGCTCAAGCTGCCGAGCAAGCGCTGGTTGAGAGATTCGTGTGATTCGCCGTTCGGGATGAGGTCCCAGCGCTCCTGAATTTGTACTTCCTGATAGATCGGATGGTTTTCCTGGGCCTTGATTCGCCACAGCCCGCCTTCCCAGTCACCCAGAAATACTTCTCTGAGATCAGAGTCTTCCACGGGATCGATACCCAGGTGGGCGCATAGGGGTGCCGCAGTTTCAACGGTGCGGCGGAGATTGGACACATATACCGTGGAGATGGGGAGGCCCTTCAGCCGCTCGCCGACCCTGGCCGCCTGGCTACGGCCGTTTTCATGCAGTTCCGGATCGCCGTGACCGTCCACCAGCGGAAACGGGTTGTCTGGAGTCGCTGCCCGGGACTCACCATGGCGGATCAGGAGAATTTCGGTGGATCCCGGCGGCGGGGTGAAGCGTTGCTGTCGGTATTCTTTCATGCTCGCGAGGTTCTCGAAGCTGCGATTTCGATTGAAGGGTGATGTATCTTAGCGACAATTTCCAGCGGGGGATGCAGAGTGTTTGAAGACAAATTTGCACAGGCTGTCGAGCGCGCCAACCGAATGCCCGGGGTGCGATACCGGGGGCTGGCACGGGACTGGATCCTGGAATTCGGTGTTGGCGAAGAAAAACTCTGGCTGGCGAACACCGCGGGCGAATACGCGTTATGTGGCCAACCGGCAGACGGTGCGGTCACGGTTCGGCTCGAGGCCGGTATGGCGGATTGGACGAAATTTTTCGAGCCTCTGCCGAAACCGGGATATCAGACCCTCAATGCCATGGTCATGATCGGCGTCCTGAGACTGAGTGGCGAGGTGCTGGTATTTCATCAGTACCTGCTGGCTCTGGAGTTGATGTTTGGCCGACTGCCGATGCCGGATTCGGGGAACGACGCAGCGCCACCGCCACCGACGAGCATCGAACCCGTGGTGGGGCGCTATATGAACCTCAATCACCAGGGTCAGAGCTACCGAATCTATTTCGAAGAGGCGGGTGAGGGGATCCCGTTGCTGTGCCTGCATACGGCGGGCGCCGATGGTCGGCAATATCGAGGTCTGCTGAATGACAGCGCGATCACCGATCGGTTTCGGGTCATTGTCTTCGACCTGCCTCGTCACGGTAAGTCATCGCTCGCTCCCGGTTACGGCGGCGATCAATATCTGCTCACCACCGACGCCTATGTGGATATCGTCATGGCCATGGTCGAAGCCTTACGGCTCGAGCAGCCGGTGGTGATGGGCTGCTCCATCGGTGGGCGTGCGGTGGTGCATCTGGCACTCCGCCACGGTCGTGAATTTCGGGCGGCGGTTGGGCTGCAGTCCGCGCTCTATGCGGATGGCGGCGAAGACATGAGTGGCAACAGCGCTTCGAGTATCTTTCGACCCGATGCCAATGGCTCCGAGATCGGGGCCGCTCTGGTGGCCGCCATCATGGGGCCGGATTCGCCCAGCGCAGACCGGTGGGAGACGCTCTGGTACTACATGCAGGGCG
>QIDL01000365.1 GCA_003228415.1 Gammaproteobacteria bacterium
CATTCCCGCTCCAGTCTTGCGGGCGGTGGCTGCCACCATTTGACCCACCTTGCCTGCAGGACGATGGATTCGGGACTTCGCAATTCCGTAAGGTTCAATCAGCGCATTCAATGACTCTTTGCTGGCTTCGATAGCAACTTTTCGTAGCTTGCGTGGATCGATCACCTCCAGATCGCTCAGCACCTCCGAAAATTCCACCACCGCTACGCAGTGCACCTTCCCGCCACGCAAACCGGCAAACCTGCTGGCAGCGTCCAGGACATTCAAATTCAACCTCTTATGCTTCTGATCCGGATTTCTCAGGTCCAGCGCGGCCAACACATTGATTTGTGGTTTGGATTTCCTGCGTTTGTATCTGCCATCAGCAGTAACGAACAGCAGTGCTACCGGACATTCCCTGATCAACTGCCAATCCAGTGGTGCATGGATGAGCGTGTGCGAGCGGTGCACGGACTTCAGCACCAGATCGCAGCCACCATTCGAACCGACTTCGTTGGCGACCCAATTGCCGATATCATTGGTCCAGGTTACTTCGATGCTCGTCGCCGTAGTCAGAAGGTCAAATTGAGCAATCAATTCACGCAGCCAGATCTCCCGAGCCCGAACGATCTCACGCCGAAGTGCTCTACGCTGACGGGCGGTGAATACATCCTTCTGTTCAACGATCGCGTGCCATACGAAAGACACCAGCCGAAGGTGCACGCCGGACGCCGCTTGAACTTTCTGTGCTTCGATCAGGGCAATCTGATCGTGTTTGGGCTTGTCGAGCACAACCAGTACAGATCGAAGGTTTTTCACCCGGAACTCCTGTTCATCCGGCCCAGGGAGCCGGAACGGTAACAACGTCGCAATTGACGGTATGCACAATACGCTCCGAGGTATTACCGAGTAAAACACCTCTCACGCCCTCTCGCGCGTGGGTGCCAACCACCAGCAATGCAGCCTCGGTATCTTCTACCAGCCGAGCCAGTACCTGGGCTGTGTGACCTTCTTCAAGGTGCAGGTGCCGGAATGAAACCCCGGCCTTTGCCGCCAGACTCTCAGCTCGACCTCTCGCGTCGTCCTCTATCGAGGTTTTGATATCTGCATAGCTCTTCACCGCTCCAAACTCTCCCACCCAGGGTTCGAATAGAGGATAGGCGTAAACCAGATCCAGCTCGGCTTGAAGCAGTCCAGCCAGCTGCCCGCTGCGACGCAGCACCTCCTGATTGAGATCGTCATGTGATTCGTCGAACACATCCAACGCACAGACCAGGGCCGTCTCTGTTCGCCAGGCTTGAGGTTTCACCAGCATGACCGGGACCTTCGCATGGCGAAGGAGATTCCACTCATCAGGAGTCCGCACCACGCTGGCGATCTGTTCGCCAACGCCGTGCTGCTCCTGGATCGCCTTCAGAATCAGATCTGCACCGGCACGTTCAGCCGCGTGTAACACTCCCTCCCACGCGCGGGCGTTCCAGAGCGTCGCCGATTCCAGTTTTTTGAATCGACCCCGCGCGTTATCCAACGCGTCTTCGAGTTGCGCTTCCGCAGATTCGAGAATGAAACTCTTGAGACGGGCCGAATCTTCGATGGCCGACATACTGATCTCCGCCACCCCTTCGTAAATTACCTGGATGACGTGCACTTCGGCATCCTTGCCCGCCAACACCTCTGCCTTCTCCAGCAGATAGGGCATACTCAACGCGTCGTCCACGACCACCAGCAAATTGTCAATATTCTGTTCGGCTACCACTGTGCCAGCTCCTGAAAATTCCTGCGAGGTTCAAGTTAAAACCTGGCGCCAATCCAATCGTATCCGTATTTTTCCATCACGCCTTCGGGATTTACGTACTAGTCTGAAATCGCTTGCATCGTCAGTATCGATGTGTGTCCCCAGCAATGGACCAAGGAGGGAGTGGCTGTGACGAAGGAGCCAAAACCGGAATTCCGTAAACTCCTGATTGCCAACGACAATGTCGAGGGTCTGGATATCGCCTTGACCAAGGCAGCACTCATCGAGCACTACAGCGGTGCGGCCATTGACGTGATTGAAGTCATTTACGACACCATCGCCGAAGAACCTTCCAAGGTTTTGCCCGCCAATGATCGGGCTACTCTCATCGAGCAGTTGAAAGCCGCCGAACGCAACGGCCTGCGTCGTCTGATCTCTCCCCATGAAGAAAAAGTCGCAGAAATCGGTGCCAGAGTGCTGTGGAACAAAAACGCCGCCGAGGGCATCCTGGCTGAACTCGAGAGTACCGACTTTCTCATAAAACCCATATCTCGACACCAGGGCCTGATCAATCGTCTTCATGCTCCTCTGGATTGGACGCTCATGCGATTGGCACCCTGCCCCGTCCTGGTATCCAAACAGGACTGGACCGGGACCGATCTGGTGATGGCAGCCCTGGATGCGGCGGACGCTTCGCATCAGGCACTCAACGCCTCGATTCTCCGGACCGCTTGGGATCTGTCACGAATACTCGGCTGCCCATTGCACGCGGTCGCCGCCTATCCGAGCCTGGGTCAGGTGGTGAGCGAACTGCAGGTAGCAACAGACTATCAGGGTATCAAGGAGGATATGCGCGAAACCCGCGCAGCTCTGATCGATGAACTGGTCACCAGACTGGGGATATCGGTGGCGCAGATTCATCTGTTGGAGGGCAACGCCCGTGACGCCATTCCACGGCTGTCCAACGAGTTGGGCGCAGTGATCACAGTACTCGGCACGGCCGCCCGCCGCGGCCTCTCGCAGTTGATTCTCGGCAACACCTCAGAAGCCATCATCTCTTCCCTGGAGGGCGACCTGGTCACCGTCCGGGAATGAGACCCTGGAACGGACAGTTTCGAACCGGCTGCCGCCTTGGCGTCACTCGGAATCTTTCGAGATGACGTCGGGCTCGACAATTCGACGCACGGTATCCATAAAGGAAACAGGCAGCGGGAAGACGATGGTCGAACTTTTCTCGCCCGCAATCTCGGTCAAGGTCTGAAGATATCTCAGCTGCATCGATTCTGGTTGCCTGGCCAGTGATCGAGCAGCCTCTACCAGCATTTCGGCCGCCTGCTGTTCACCCTGGGCGTGAATGATCTTTGACCGCCTTTCCCGCTCTGCTTCCGCCTGGCGGGCAATGGCGCGGATCATGCTCTCATCGATGTCCACGTGCTTGATCTCCACGTTAGCCACTTTGATTCCCCATTGATCGGTCTGTTTGTCCAGTAACGCCTGTATGTCCAGATTGAGCTTTTCGCGCTCGGCAAGGAGCTCATCCAGTTCGTGCTGACCTAAAACCGAACGCAGGGTGGTCTGCGCGAGCTGACCGGTGGCTTCCATGTAGTTCTCCACGTTGATGATCGCACGCTCAGGATCGACGACCCGAAAATACAGCACGGCATTCACTTTGACAGAGACATTGTCCCGGGTAATCAGATCCTGTGTCGGAATGTCAAGCACCAGGGTTCGCAGATCTACGCGAACCATCTGCTGAATGACCGGGATGATGATGATCAGCCCGGGGCCTTTCACCTTTTGAAACCGACCAAGCATGAAGACCACGCCTCGTTCATATTCTCTCAATACCCTAAAGGCACTGATGAGCAGGCCAGCAACAAGTGTAAGTATGATAATCACAAAAATTTCCAAAACTCTTTCTCCCTATTTGCCTGATCGATCGATATGTTCACTCGTTTGTGTCGGTGCAATGATCAGTGTCAGTCCATCCAGGCTTATGACTTCCACTTGATCGCCAGGCACGACCGGCACGGTTGTGCGGGCCTGCCAGGTTTCTCCAAACGCCCGTACCCAACCCGTTTCGGTGAATGCCTCCATAACCTCCACCGGTGCACCCAGCATCGCTTCCCTGCCGGTCCGGATACCGGCCCATCTGGCTCGGACGGCCGCACCGACGGCGAACAACATCACCGCCGCAGTGCTCGCCGCAAATGCGGCGATGACCGATAGTGGCAGGCCGAACTCAGGTGACTGGGTATCCATCAGCATCAGCGAACCCATGACAAAGGCTACCACACCGGTAATGCCCAGCACTCCCATGGTGGGAGTAAATGCCTCGCCTACCATCATCCCGATGCCAATCAGAATCAATGCCAGACCCGCATAGTTGACCGGCAGCATCTGCAATCCATAGGCGCCCAACAGCAAACAGACGATCCCGATAACAGCCGGAAAAATCATTCCGGGATTGTAGAATTCCAGGATCAACCCATAGACACCAAAGATGAGTAAGCCGTAAGCGATGGTTGGATCGGTGATAATTTTCAGCAGTTCATGTTTCCAGTCGGTCTCCACGACATGGACTCGCGCTCCATCCGTTTCGAGCGTTACCACACCGGAATCGAGAGTGACCTCCCAACCGTCCACATCGGTCAGAAGTTGTTCAAGATTGTTGCTCACCAGGTCGATGACGCCCATTTTCAGTGCTTCCGATGCACGCAGGTTCGCACCTTCTCTGACTGTCTTTTCCGCCCACTCTATGTTCCGGTCTCTGAGTTCTGCCAGACCTTGCAGGTAGGCAACCGCGTCGTTGACGACTTTTCGCATCATGGCGTCTGCCGGTGGTGGTGCCTCTGACTCCTGCTCCCGTTTCCCCTGCGCCTTCTGTTCTTCCTGTTCTTCGCCACCAGGTATCACCGGAGTTGGAGTTGGAGTTGGAGTCGGGGCAGGCGCAATGCTGACCGGGGTCGATGAGCCGATGTTGGTGGCCGGCGCCATTGCCGCTATGTGACTGGCATAGGTGATATAGGTGCCGGCACTTGCAGCTCGGGCGCCATTCGGTGCCACGTAGGTGATTATGGGAATTCGTGCGGCGAGGATTCTCTGTACGACATCCCGCATGGCTTTGTCGAGTCCGCCCGGAGTATCCATCCGGATGACAAACGCCACGGCGTCTGCTTCTTCGGCAGCCGCAATCGAGCGGGTAATGAGATCTGCGGTAGCTGGGCCGAGCGGCCCACTGAATTCTACCAGCCAGACGAGACGGTCGACCCTGGGTTCAGGATCTGCACCATATGAAAACGGCACCACGGCCAGCCACATCAGGGTGACTGCCGAAGCCAGGAACGTAAGCCCACGACTCATGCTTCAACCCTACTCGCAAGGTGTGCCTAAGCCAACAGTCCTCTAATCGAAGGTCTTCTCTGCTCGATCGGCTCACTCTACTCACGGATCGGGAGTGACCTCTACGTTCCTCACTCGAACCGTCAGTACATCGCAGGGCGCATTGTGCACGACCCCGTTCGCAGTCGAGCCCAGCAACACGCCGGATAAACCATGTCGACCATGGGAGCCAATGACAATGAGATCCACACCCCTACTTTCCGCCTGGGCACGAATCTCGACCGCCGGCCGCCCGACCCGGGTAACAACCCTATTCGGTTCGATTCCGAACGCGGCGGCTCGTTCACGGATATTCTTGGTCATCTCCTGCGCAATCGTTTCTTCCATATCACGAAGCGGCCAGGATGCTGCGAAAGAAGCGCCATCCATGCCGCTGACTCCACCCATGATCGGAGGGACCACGGTAATCACCTGAATATCCACGGAGCCGCGCGGATTAAGCCCAACGGCTCCCTCGAGAACTTCATCCGCCTCGTCGGTGGCATCCAGAGCGATGAGTACCTTTCTGAGCCTGGCCATCTTGCTTAACAGCCGTCAGTCTTTGATCCGGACGGTCAGAACATCACATGTGGCGTGATGCAGGACACCGTTGGCGGTGGATCCCAGCAATAGTCCGAGCCCATGCTTGCCATGAGAGCCGATGACGATCAGATCAACATCCAGATCTTTAGCTGATTCGACGACCTGG
>QIDL01000097.1 GCA_003228415.1 Gammaproteobacteria bacterium
AGGAAATCGGCTGAGGAAAGTGGGGCCGACACGAAGTCGGCTGAGAAAAGCGGGGTCGACAACAGACCGGCCGAAGATGGGTCGTCCGATGGGAAACCGCCTGCTGAGCGTTCCGCGGTCGGACCGGGTCGCCCGCGCCTGTTCGTGCTGGAGTTCGAAGGCGACATCCAGGCCTCGAAGGTCGGCCACCTGCGCACCGAGATCACCGCGGTGCTGACCATGGCGGAGGCGTCCGACGAGGTGCTGGTGCGGATCGAAAGCCCTGGTGGTGCGGTACACGGATACGGCCTTGCCGCCTCCCAGCTCGACCGCATTCGCCAGCACGGGATACCGCTGGTGGTGGCGGTGGACAAGGTTGCCGCCAGTGGGGGCTATCTGATGGCGGCCGTCGCTGATCGCATCGTTGCAGCACCCTTTGCGGTGCTTGGCTCGATCGGCGTGATCGCCCAGATTCCCAATGTCCATCGCCTGCTCAAGAAACATGATGTGGATGTAGAACTGCTGACCGCGGGGAAATACAAGCGCACGCTCACGGTGCTTGGAGAGAATACCGATGAAGGTCGGCAGAAGTTCGTCGAAGAACTGGAGGACGTTCACGAGCTCTTTCAGGAATTCGTCAGCGCCCGACGCCCCAAGCTGGATATGGACGAAGTCGCCACTGGTGAGGTCTGGTATGGCGAGCGAGCCCTGGGCAAACGGCTGATCGACGAGTTGATGACCAGTGATGAGTATCTGACCAAAGCCTGTGAAGACAGAGACGTTTTTGAAGTTCGCTGGGTAGAACACCGAAAACCCATCGAACGTCTGATGGCCCACGCAGAAGGCGCCCTGACTCGGATCGTCGGCCGGTTGACCGATATCACCCACCGCTGAAACTATGGAGGTACTGATTCGATGAGCACATTCAAAGCCCTGTTGGTGGAGAAAACGGATGCCGGTTTCAGCAGGAGTGTGGTGGACCGGCACATTGACGATCTCCCGGAAGGCGACGTGCTGATCGATGTGAAGTTCTCCTCGCTCAACTACAAGGACGGCTTGTCGGCAACGGGTAATCCCGGTGTGAGCCGGAATTTCCCGCATACACCGGGGATCGACGCGGCGGGCAGGGTGCTCGAGAGCGCGTCCGCAGAATTCGAGGTTGGAGACGAGGTGATCGCAATCGGTTTCGATCTGGGCATGAATACCGCCGGTGGATTTGGCCAGCGTATTCGGATACCGGCTGGCTGGATTGTGGCCAGACCCGATGGATTGACGCTCGAGCAAAGCATGATCCTCGGTACCGCCGGGTTCACGGCCGCGCTCTGTGTCCACAAGCTCGAGGCGACCGGCATGACGCCTCAGTCCGGCCCGGTGCTGGTCACGGGAGCGACCGGTGGTGTTGGCTCGGTGGCCGTGATGTTGCTGGCGAAGCTCGGCTACCCCGTGACGGCAGTGACCGGTAAGGCAAGCCAGCACGATTTTCTGAAGTCCATCGGCGCCACCGACATCCTGTCCAGGGAGGATGCCCGGGCGGGATCGGATCGTCCGATCGGTCGGGAAACCTGGGGCGGTGTCGTGGATACGGTCGGGGGAGAGATACTCTTCAACGGTGTGAAGGCGTTGAAGTATGGCTGCAGTCTTGCGGCCTGTGGGTTGGTCGATTCGCAGGAAATTCCCGCCAATGTACTGCCGTTCATCCTGCGCAACGTGAACCTGCTTGGCGTGGATTCCGTGCAGCTGCCGCTCGCGCAGAAGCGGGAAATCTGGAAGAAGCTGGCAAGTGAGTGGCTGTTACCTGAACTTCAATCCCTCCAGGTCGAATTGACCCTGGATAGTGTATCGACGGCCATCGACAGGATCCTGGCGGGTGAGATGGTCGGTCGGGGTGTGCTGCGCCACGACGATTGAGACCCGATCGCCTCAGTCTCTTCTCAACCTGGCAGAGAGCGCGATGGGGCTCGGGTAGCGGAAAATGACGATGTAACTCGACACCACCAGCGTCAGCACGGTTGCACCCTGTATGACGTGGGCCGCCTCCACACTCAGAAGTCCTGCCCCCAGGGCCACGTAACTCACAAGCAGTGAAAACTCGCTCATCTGCCCCAGACGGAAGCCGGCCTCCCAACCGGTGCCGGCGGGCTCCTTCTGCAGGCGCAAGGCCAACGCGAAGGTACCGGGCTTCACGGCTATCAGGGCCATGGCCAGGAACAGGGTGGGGAGCAGGACCTGCATCAACAGCGCGAGATTCAGATTGGCTCCTACCGAGAAGAAGAACAGCACCAGAAAGAAATCCCTGAGCGGCCTGAGCGCTTCGGCGATGTATTGGGAAATCGGACTGGTTGCGAGGGAAACGCCGGCCACGAAGGCGCCGATCTCGAAGGTGAGACCCAGAAACGATCCGATGGTTGCAAGCCCCAGACACCAGCCGAGCGCCAGCAGAAAGATGAATTCATGAAACGCATCGAACCTGGCGATCAGCGGCAGCAGCAGATAGCGCACGCCGAGCATGGCGCCCAGTGTTAACAGCGGCAAGGCGATGAGCACGGTGCTGAGCGATTCCAGGGTTTCATCGACGGTCTCGCCATAACCTGCCAGCAGCACCAACGCCAGGATTGCCACCAGATCCTGGATCAGCAGCAGGGCGATCACGATTTCACCCACATGGCGATGATGCAACACGGTTGTGGGCAACAGCTTGATGCCGAGAATGGTGCTGGAGAATGTGACCGCCACACCGGTGACGATGGCTTCTGTATTGGTGAAGCCGAAAGCCGTCATCAGCGAGTAGCCGATCAGGAAAAATACCAGCGTGGTGACCAGGGCGGTGAGCAATCCCTCGCCGGCCATGTCTTTGAGCTTGCCGGGCGGCAGGTCCAGACCCACCAGAAAGAGCAGAAAGATGATGCCGATCTCGGCAATTTCGGAGAGCAGGTCCTGATCAGACACCAGGGCCAGGCCGTATGGACCGAGCAGACAGCCGACCGCGATGTAGGCGACCAGCAACGGTTGACGGGTATACAGGGCCGCCGATGCGAATACGGCGGCGCCGGTAAAAATCAGGAAAAAGGATTCTATGATTCCGGTGCTATGCAACTCTCCTTATCCTACGGCTCGCCGGTTCCGGTTGAAGCACCGAAGCTTGGTAGTAATCGGAGTAAGGTGCAAGTATGGAATCCGTTTTCGACCCGGCGGGTGGCAGGCACTTCCCTTCGGCTAACTGGAAGTTATCGAAACCGCATCGCCTCATGTAATGGATGATGTCCGGATGCACCTCGCCGATGGCGCGGAGTTCACCTTCGAAGCCGAAGCGGGTTCTGAGCAGCACGGCCAGCGACAATCCGCGGCCGTCGGTGAAAGCCGGGAAGCGGATGGCGATAACGGGTGCGCGGATAAAGCGCGCTTCCGGCTCATCCGCCACGTCGAGTAACAGGCCATCTCCAGATTCCGGCATCCACTCATCGAGCGGTGTCAGTCTGAGTCCGTTCTGAATTCGGTTAGACAGTGCCATAGATACGCTCCTTGAACGGCTCGATGCCGATTCGTTGGAAACAGCCGAGAAAGGTCTCGTCTACCACCCTGTTGTCGACAAAGGTGTCGAGAATTTTTTTGATGACCGAAGGCACGTCCGCGCGAGCGCAGGATGGACCGACAATCTGGCCCAGAGTGGCGGCGCTGTTGCCGCCGCCCGCGTGGCCGCCAAGGGATATCTGGTAGTACTCGCTGCCTTTCTTGTCTACGCCGAGAATGCCTATGTGACCCACGTGATGATGTCCACAGGCATTCATACAACCGGAAATATTGAGATCGAGAGGCCCGATATCGTGCTGGTAGTCGAGATCTTTCAGTTGCTGCTGGATCGCCTCGGCCACCGGGATCGACTTGGCGTTGGCCAGCGAGCAGTAGTCGCCGCCGGGGCAGCAGATGATGTCGGAGATGAGGCCCACGTTGGCGGTGGCCAACTGGTTGGCCTCGGCCTGCTGCCACAGTTCGAACAGCCGTGCGCGTGAGACATCGGGCAACACGAAATTCTGTTCGTGGCTGATGCGGATCTCACCGAAGCCGTACTCATCGGCCCAATCCGCTACCGCCTCCATCTGTGAATCGGATACGTCACCGGGCGGTACACCGGTGATCTTGGTCGACAGCGTGACGATGGCGTAACCGGCTTCTCGGTGCGGCGCGACATTCTGCTCGACCCAGCGACTGAATTGCGGGTGGCTCAGACGCCTGGTATCGAGCTCGGTAGATTCGGTTTCCAGCCGGGGATAGTCAGGCCGAGCGAAGTGGGCTTCCATGCGAGCGAGGTCATCGGCGCCCAGTGTGCTGCTACCGCCTTCGAGGTGAGACCATTCTTCATCGACGATTTCCCGAAATCCGTCTGCGGTCATCGCTCTCACCAGGATTTTGATTCTCGCCTTGTATTTGTTGTCCCGCCGCCCGAAGCGGTTGTAAACCCGCATGATCGCTTCGAGGTAGGTGAGCAGATGTTCTGCCGCCAGGTTTCTGCGGATGACCTGTCCGACCACCGGAGTACGGCCCAGGCCGCCGCCCACCAGCACATCGAAGGCGATGCTGCCGGTGTCGTTGCGGAACACCTTCAGGCCGATGTCGTGCACGGCGGTGGCGGCGCGATCGTCCCTCGACCCGGTGATGGCGATCTTGAATTTTCGAGGCAGCCAGTCGAACTCGGGATGTGAAGTAGACCACTGGCGTATCAGTTCGCAGTACGGTCGCGGATCGACCCATTCGTCTCCGGCGACACCGGCGAACTGATCGGTGGTGACGTTGCGGATACAGCTGCCGCTGGTCTGAATGGCGTGCATATCCACCTCGGCCAGCGCCTCGAGAATATCCGGCACTTCTGCCAGCAACGGCCAGTTGAATTGCATGTTCTGGCGGGTACTGAGGTGGCCGTAACCACGATCGAAGTGACGGGCGATGTGTGCGAGCTTGCGTAACTGAGCGCTCGACAACGTGCCGTAAGGCACAGCCACCCGCAACATGGGTGCGAGCCGTTGCACGTAGAGGCCGTTTCTGAGCCTCAGTTGCAGAAATTCGTCCTCGGTCAGTTCACCGGCGAGGTAGCGTTCGGTTTGCGAGCGGTAATGCGAGACCCGTTCGCGGACGAACTGCCGGTCGAAGGTGTCGTAGGTATACATTTGTTTCCGTGAGGGACGAATGTCGTCGAGGACAGTTCACGGAACCGTAACACCGGCATTCCAGGTCGAGAAGTAACCCTTAGGCCTATGCTTAGAACGCCAGATCGCGATTTCGGCGTTCAATTATTGTGCTGAATCAGAGGGTTGGATAGACTGCGATGCCGTCAGAGTCAGCATCTAATCCAGAGGAAGCTACGCCGTTGGAATCCACAGACCGAATCGAAGCAGAGCGCGCGTCCGACAACAAGGCCGATGTCATCGCCATAATCGTCATCTTTGCTGCGCTTGTCGCCGGGGCCGTTCACTTCATCAGTGGCTGGACTTTCTGACCGGGACCACCCAACCGGGACCACCCAACCGGGACCACCCAACCGGGACCTTCTCCCGCTATGAGATATTAGGCCGCAGATACTTTTCCGCATCCGCGGTGCTGATGGCCTTACGCGCAGCGTAGTCCTCGACCTGATCGCTGCCGATTTTGCCGATACCGAAGTAGCGGGATTCGGGATGTGAGAAGTACCAGCCCGAGACCGATGCAGCCGGAAGCATGGCGAAGTGCTCGGTGAGGCTGATTCCGGTGGATCGTGTGGCATCGAGCAGTGTGAACAGAACGCCTTTCTCGCTATGCTCGGGGCAGGCCGGATATCCAG
>QIDL01000116.1 GCA_003228415.1 Gammaproteobacteria bacterium
GCGCGAGAAGAGCCTGAGAAGAGCTTACGATGAACTCTGTGCCTGCACGGCCACGCCGATGGCGCCACCCAGTGCATTGGCCCCCTTCTTGAGCAGGCCCCATACCGAGAAGTACAACCCGGCACGCTGACCGTATAACAGATGATCAAGCGAATGAACGGGCCGTTGCGTCTCACCACTCGAAGGCTGGCGACAGATAGATCAGCATGGCCGCCCCAAGCGGCAGCAGCACCATCGAAGTCGGCATGTACATCGCCGCGTAGTTGATGGTCGTCAGTTCGCTGACGTGTCCCGATTGCTGCTGATCCGACATTTGCCCTCCCCAGAGCGGGTCTCAGTGTATATCGTTGGCCATACTGGCGCTGCATCCTGAAATCGGCTATATCGTTTACCTATGAAGAAGTTGAAAAACGAAGCAGAATTATTCAAGGCCGCACTGGAAGCGGGCGTGAAGTACGGAGAAAACCGCGGCGTGGTGGAGTTCGAAGCTACCGATTCGGTTCACGAAAAGGCCTTGTATATCTACCGCCTGCTCGTGCACGACAAACTCATCGCTCCACTACCCGAAGAACAGGTGTCTCAGAAATCGGTGCGACACCGGCTGGCCATGTGGCATGCCCGACAGCTGCCCAAGGACGATCCTCTGTTGAACTAGGGCGCGTTCACCGAACCTCTCTTCATCCAGGCACATTGATCCGGATCAATGTGCGGAGCCTCCGAACAGGCTTAATGTAGTTGTCGAAGCTGAGCCTGTCGAACAATTCCCCTGGAGCACACCATGAAACTCGTCGTTGAAAATACCTGCCCCACACAGTGGCGCTTCGAGTACGAATCGAACGATCCGGAACTCGAAAATCTCTACGAACTCGCCAAAACCAACCAGTGGAACGTGACCACGGATATCAACTGGGACCAGGAAATCAAGAATGACAGTGACATTCTTGCTCGTAAGGAAAACCCTCTGGGACGCTCCAAGTTCTTCGCCCGCTTGAGCAAGGAAACCCAACAGGAAGTCATGGCCAACCAAGCCGCTTTCACACTCTCTCAGTTCCTGCACGGCGAGCAAGGCGCCTTGTTGTGCTGCGGTGAACTGGTGGATGCCGTTCCGGACATCGAAGGCAAGCTCTATGCTGCGACTCAAGTGATGGACGAAGCCCGACACGTGGAGGTCTTTCACAAGTACCTGAAGAAACTCGATAAGCACTATCCCATCACCGACGGGCTGAAGAACGTCCTCGATGCGATTCTTGCCGCGGAAACCTGGCAGCAGAAGTGCGTGGGCATGCAGATCATGGTCGAGTCTCTGGCCATGGGTTCTTTCAAAAACATGCTGGTCACCGCCGACGATCAGCTCTTGAAGGACATCGTGACGTTGACGGCGCGGGATGAAGCACGACACGTTTCATTCGGCATCATCTCGCTGCAGCATGAGATCCCGAGCATGCCGGAAGAAGAACGCGCAGCGCTCGAGGATTTTGCGCTGGCGGCGCTCAACATCCTGGTCGGCCGCCGGGGCGATGCGCGCCTGCCGGGGCGGTCCTTCGGCTTCGAACAGCCACTGATCGATGCAGGTCTGGATCCGAAAGAGGTACAGGCCGCGCTGACGGAGGAGTTCAAAACGGCACCGCCACCCAAGACCGAGCAACAACCGTTGTTCCAGGCCTACATGCTTCCAAACCTCGAGCGAGTCGGGTTGATCAGCGACCGGATGCGGCCGCAGTACATCGAGGCGGGGTTCATCAACCCGCAGCAAGCGGCCTGAGCTGTTTGCTCAATTCAGGCCGCGTACCACATCACAGCGTTGAAATGACAGGCCGTTCCCGCCACCACAAACAGGTGCCAGACAAAGTGTCCATAGCGGACCCGTTCAGCGGCAAAGAACGCCAGGCCGAAGGTATAGGCCACACCACCTGCAATCAGCCAGAACAGTCCCCAGGTTGGCACGTTGAGCCACAGCGGTTCTATCGCCAGCAACACCAGCCATCCCATGGCGAGGTAGAGGGCTACCGACGCAATCGGATGCGACAATCGTCCAATCGACTTCATGACAAGCCCGATTACCGCGAGACTCCATACCAGGCCAAACAGCACCCAACCTCTGGTGCCGCTCAACACGCCGAGCGTGAACGGGGTATAGGTGCCTGCGATCAGCAGGTATATCGCATTGTGGTCCAGAACCTGGAATACGCGCTTCGCCCGCCCTTCCGGGAACGCGTGGTACAAGGTGGACGCAAGGTACAACAGAACCATGGTTGCCGAAAAAACGCTGGCGCCGACCACCTGCACCGGACCCTCGGCGATCGAGGAAACAATGAGAAAAGGTGCCGCGATCAACGCCGCCAGCAGCGCCACACCGTGGCTGATGCTATTGGCGATTTCCTCACCGACCGACTGCTGTCTGTCCTTGAAAAGTTCTATGCTCAACATCGCATTGTCACTCCGTTTCGGTACTGCACAGACGGTCGTCAATCGCCACCGAGCTGCCGCCTTATTTTATCTGCCACTCGAAAGGAATTGGCGTAAATCGTCCAGGTAGGTGTCACGCTGCCTCCAGTGGGCATGAAGCTGCCGTCTGTGACAAACAGATTGTCGGTACCATGGACGCGACAGTCTCCGTCCAGTACCGAACTTCTGGCATCCCGGCCAAAGCGCAGGCCGCCAGCGATCAGGTTGACGGTTGGGGCGATGAACGCGTTTCCGAAGTATCGCTGCGCACCCATTTTCTTCATCACCTGAATTCCCTTGTCGACAAGGTAACGGGCTACTTTCAGATCGTGGGGGTGATATCCAACCTTGATCCGGGCGACCGGTGACCCCCACTTATCGGTTCTGGAACCATCCAGGCTCACATGACAATCATCGTTCGGCAACCAGTCGCAGAACACTTCGAACTTGAAATCGCGAGTTTCAACGAAGTGTGATTTCAGCCGTCTCTTGAAGTCACTCCCCCAGAGCAGATCGTGATTGTCGTCCCACTTGAGTGCATTTGCATCCGCGGTTGGCGAAGGAGGATCGAAGACAAAGTCGATTGTTCCGCCTTTGATACGTTTCTCGCATACGGCTCTGTCGTCGATAAAATACCAGTCCTGGAGTGCGCGATTGAAAAACGGCCCTCTCTCTTTCAAGTCCGCCGATTGTCGGGAGGTGAAACGATTCAGATCGAAAATGCCATGGCCGGTCCCGCCAGCACAGCAGTGCAGGTGCTTTCCCACTTGCCGGTAGTGGTTGCCGATGCCATGCGGATGCTTTGAACCGGTAGAACTCAGCAGCAATCGAATCGACTCAATCGAGTAACAGGCTATCACGATGATACCAGCCCTGACTCGCACGCTTCTGCCTTGATCGTCGTAGCAGTCAACGGACACAGCGCTACCCCGATGGTCCGTGTTTATACGGTATGCCTTGGCATGGGTGATGATGTCGCAGTTTCCGGTGGCTACCGCATGATCGAGCAAAGCCGCTCGCGCGCCACCTTTGGCGCCGCTACGACAGCCGTAGCTGCCACAGTAGCCGGAGTACTCGCAAGCATCACGGTCGTTGTAGGGTTGCGACAGTATTGCGCGGGCCATCGGCAGCGGGTGAAATCCCAGTTCGCTTGCAGCCGCATCGAACCAGTGAGCTATCGCATGTTCGGCCGTCGGCGGGAACGGGAAATCTGCCGTCGATCGAGGTTCGAGATTGGGATGCGGCACCACTTTGCCGGACACACCAACCAGTTGCTCAACCTTGGTGTAATAAGGTTCAAGATCATCGTAGTCGATCGGCCAATCGACAATGTTGGCACCCTCAATCGGCCCGAACTCAGATAGCAGGCGGAAGTCCTCCGGCTTGAGACGGTGAAAGTACCCACTCATGAAGTTGCTGGCACCGCCTACGAGATTCCCGCCCCAGAAACGAGCGGTCTCGATACAGGACCAATTACCGTTGCGGTCCGGTTTCTCCAGGACATGAGGCTCATCCGCAATTTTTGAACGATATGTCTTGCGACGGAAAAGCATCTCGTCCTTTTTGAAGTCCAGTTCGCTGTACCAGCCACCTTTTTCCAACACGGCAACCCGGTGACCCGCCATGGCCAGTTCATATGCGATTGGCGCGCCGCCAGCTCCGCTGCCCACGACGCAGACATCGAAAACACGCGCTTCGTTGAAGTCCGTTAGTTTGCTGGTCACAGAAGTTCTGATCCCACAACGCTACTTGAAGTCCCGATAGGACCTGCCCTCCACCGGCCGAGGGAACCCCGGTCGATGGTCCAACCACAACCATCCCACCATATCGGGATTGCCCCCATAAAACGGGTCCAGCATGAGGGCTTCCGTGAGGTAATACATCAGCAGAGACAGCCAGTTTTTTCCGAACTTCGACTGTGCTATCCGCTCGAGCACTTCGTTCTGCAACTCGCCCGACAACTCGACGAATCCGACGGCGTGGGTTTTTCGGGACACACCATCCAGCCACTTGATGCCTCTGTCAATGAAGTCCGGGTCTCCGTCATCAACGTTGACGGGATCGGTCATCGCCAGTTCGAGATAGGGGAGCGCATTGATGTCCCGGGCCGCTGGTCCATCGCCGTCTTCCGGAAACAACTGCATCTGCACAGCATCGAGTACCTGGCGTTGAAATTCCGTGAAGCAGTGGTCGTCGTCTACGCCAGGCCGGGTAAACACACCGTCCTCGAGCAATTTCTCGCGGTCTGGGGGCTGAAGGTGACTCATCAAAGCTGTTAACGATTGCGCTTATGACCCCTATTTCGACCGGATCGGCGCAACCGATGTTGATCTGAATCAATTCGATGGTGATCATTCCGATACCACAGGTGATGGGATCGAACAGCCATCAAACCGAACTCGACCTGATGGTTGCTATAGAATCCCGCCAACGGTGCATGAGTTGAGGAGATAGAGAGTGAAACTTGGTGTTGTTTTTCCGCAAACAGAAATCGGCGCCGATCCGGATCGAGTTGCGCGGTTTGCGATTACTGCCGAATCTTTGGGATATGACCATATTATTGCCTATGACCACGTATTGGGCGCCAGCACACAAAATCGCCCCGACTGGCCGGGTCCCTACACAGACAAGAGCATGTTCCATGAAGTGTTCGTGCTGTATGGGTATCTTGCCGGTCTAACCAAGTCCCTTGAACTGGTCACGGCCGTGATTATTCTGCCGCAAAGGCAGACGGTGCTGGTTGCCAAGCAGGCGGCCAGCCTGGACGTGTTGAGCAAAGGTCGACTGCGACTTGGCATCGGCATCGGCTGGAACGCCGTTGAATACGAGGCGCTGAACGAAGACTTCGGCAATCGCGGCCGCCGTTCGGAAGAACAGATCGATGTGCTGCGCAAGCTCTTTGCCGAGCAGGTGATCAGCTACGAAGGCAAATGGCATACCATCTCCGATGCCGGACTGAACCCGCTGCCGGTAAACGGCCACATACCCATATGGCTGGGAGGTATGGCCCCACAGGTGATCGACCGGGTCGCCCGCATCGCCGATGGCTGGTTCCCATTCTTCAATCCTGAGTTGGAAAACCAGTTAGCGAGCGTACGCGAAAAAGCCCTGGAGCACGGTCGAAAACCGGACGACATCGGTATCGAGGTGGTAATCGGCTTAGGCGATGCCGGTCCGAAACAACTGGATCAGCTCAAGAAACTGCAGGATATGGGCGTCACGCATGCCGCCGTTGTCACCATGAATGCAGATCTGGCGGCGGATGCTCATATCGATGCCATCGAACGCTTCTGGGAAGCCACGCATAGCATTGCCGGATGAGTTTGTGCCT
>QIDL01000294.1 GCA_003228415.1 Gammaproteobacteria bacterium
ATGCCGCTATTGGTGAAGCCAATGTCCCGAGAGCGTTCCTCAAGCGGCACCCACTTGGAGTAGAGGCTGTAGATCGATGGAAAAGTTACCGCCTCGCCCATGCCCATGGCAACTCGAATCACCAGCAACAAGGTCAGTCCCACCCAGGCTGCAGGTGGAGTGAGAAGGGTAAACAGCGACCAGAGCAGCACCCCTGCACCCAGCACCACTTTGCCTCCAAAACGGTCAGCGAGCCGGCCGCCGACGACCTGCAGGAGTAAGTAGCCGACGAAAAAAGAGGAAAGCACCACGCCTTGAGTCTGCAGGGACCAGCCAAGATCTTCCGCCATGGGAATGATGGCCACGGATATATTGACCCGATCGATATAGCAGACGAAGACCGATAGAAAAGCGAGAAAAACCACAAGATAGCGGCGCGGCCAATGACTTGGATACAAGGTAGCTGCCCTCCATTCCCAGTCTCTACCTTAACCCGTAAGCCACGGCCAACGCGAACGGATCAAGTGGTAGTAGTTTTTACCATCCGCGGTTCCGGCGCTGTGGCGGCAGCGAAGCAGAGCGAGCCCAACAACGACAAGCCAGCCAACACTGTCAGAGCGACTTCGTAGTTACCATAAACGTCTGCCATGATTCCAGCAAAAACCGGGCCTCCCGACATGCCCAGCATCACAATGAGAGATGAGAATCCCATGATCGTTCCAAAGGAACGAGGCCCGAAGTAGTCGGCGCGCAGTGCCACCATCAGCGGGCCTCGGGTACCCCAGGCGAGGCCGTGGAGTACGGTAAATGCGAACACCATCAGAAACGAGCTCGCATAGGTGACGAGCAACAACCCCACGGCATGGGCCACCATGCAGGCAACGCAGATCAACCGCTTGTTTATGCGGTCTCCCAGATAGCCGCCGGAAAGCTGGCCCAGCATCTGAAATCCGGTCAACAGGGCCACCACTCCGCCGGCTTGCGCCACGGAGTAATCCATACTTTCGGTCAGCAGCGCAATCAGATGCACCATGACAGCCGAAACGGTAAGCAGCGCCAGCGCATGTCCTATAGAGATCAACCAGAACGCACGCGTGCGCACGGCTTCACGAGCGGTGAAGTCTCTTGTGATCCAGGCACTTACCTGAGCTTTGTCATCTGGTGCAGCTTCCGGCTCCGGCGCTTTGCCATCCGGCAGCTCTCCATGATCTTCCGGACGGTGTCGGACGACCTGTACCAGGGGCAACCCCACCACCAGCACCGTCACTCCCGAAATCACCGCAGTCGTTCGCCAGCCGTAGGCCTCAAGCAGCAGGATCACCAGAGGCACCGACAGGCCGCCGATGGAAAACCCGAGTTGTGAACCGGCAATGGCTTTAGCTCGATTTCGATCGAACCAACTGACGATGGACACCATGAGTGTCGCAAAACCACCGAGACTGGAACCCAGGGCAATCAAAACAAAGCAGAGATAGAAAGTAACAATCGAATCCACCAATGAGAACAACATGAATCCGACACCGAACATCAGCGTGCCAATGGTCAGGATCAGCCGTGGTCCGAAGCGGTCCACCAGCCAGCCCTGTAACGGACCGAGAATCCCGCTCTCGACTCTGGTCAAGGCGAAGGCACCCGCGACCAGTGCCTTACTCCAACCGAAGTCGTCCACGAGAAAAACCATATATGCGCCGTAGGATTGCATCCACAGCACTGCTGCCAGCCACTGCACACCACCGGCGGACGCAACGATCCACCATCCGTAGAAGACATGGCCGCGAGGTCGGAGGAGCTGATTGAGGTTGTTGCTGAAGGTGCTCACAAGGGGCACGGATCATACCCGAGCCCCGCATCAATTGCCGTGGAATTCAGCCTCTCAGCCCTAGGTTGTCGGAATCAAGCGAACCGCGATCGCATCGTCACGCCCGCCTGTGACGACGCTGATATAGCTGTCGCGCCAGCCGTATTTCCGAGCCATCAGCTCATTGATCTCCCCAGCGAGTTCAACGCTGGGTTCAGCACGATAGGCAGCCACATCCCCATCACGCTGGAGCCGGACCTGCGGTTCGGCTACGAGACGCTTGTACCAGCCTGACCCTGCCGAAGCTCGTAGATACTGCATACCATCGTGGTCTACCACCCACAACCTGGTCTCTTCCTCACCATCACCACCCTGGCTCAAAAGCACCACCACTTCGGCGCTCTCCGATGCGATCATCTGCATACCGAACACCGCCAGTAGCGCCGCGGCCATCAGAGCCAGGCTGATCTTCAGGACTTTCATAATCCGGTTTTCCTGTCATTGAGGAGCAATAAGACTACCCGAACTATTGTTTAATATCTAACAGTTTAATACTAATCTATTTAGCATTAAACAATAACCGGGATTTACGCTATCATCGGAGGATGAGTAAAACCGGAACCAAGTCCAGGACCACCCCAGAGAAGACGCTTGAACTGGCCTACGAATTCTTTAACGAGATCGGCATCATCGCGCAACTCTCGTCGACCTGGATGCAGCGCTCCATGCCCCACGACCTCACACAATCTCAGTTCTCGGTTTTGAACTGGTTCGTCCGGGTCGACACTCAGGCAACTCCCGGACGATTGTCCAAGGCATTTCAAGTCACCAAGGGCGCGATGACCAACACGCTCGGCAAACTCGCACACAAAGGCTTCATCCGCATAACGCCTGACCCGGAGAGTGGACGCAGCAAAATTGTACGGATAACGCCGGCCGGTAGAAGGGCTCGCGACCAGGCCATCGCCGCCACCCACGCCGATCTACTGCATTTTCTGGAACAGTTTCCCGCCGTAACCCTGAGAGATGCGTTGCCGCTGCTGCAGGAGGTCCGTGCCTATCTGGATGCCGCCAGAGACTGGAGACCCTCTGAATAATTCTCGAAAGTTCAGAGTTTATCGCGCTCGCCCGGCATGCTTACGATCCTGTAAGTTCCTCCTGAAAGACCTTCCGGTACACCGCCCATGAGGCCATCAGCAGCGCACCGATCAGCGGACCGATGAGCAGTCCTATGGCGCCGAACATGAACAAGCCACCCAACGTTGTGAGCAACACCAGCACATCCGGCATCCTGGTATCTGAGCCGACCAGATAGGGCCGCAGCACGTTGTCGATGCTGGCAACGAAGATCCAGAACCACCCGGCAAGGAAAATTGCCGCCCAGTATTGACCCTGGATCACCAGATAGGCCGCTACCGGCAGCCAGATAATGACCGGGCCGATAAACGGAATGACCGACAGAAACCCCATTACGATGCCCCAGAAGATCACCCCCTGGATACCGATCAGGAAAAACGCCAGGCCGCTGAAGAATCCCTGTACTGCCCCGATTATGACCAGACTCTTCAGTATCGACCGAGTCACGTTGGCGCCTACGTCCAGGAATTCCTGGCGGTCCTCTTCCAGCATGGGCAGGCTCGCCAACAGGTTACCGACCAGCCGTTCACCGCTCAAAAGGCAGTAAAAGAAAAAGTAGGTTGCGACAAAGAGATCCAGCAGAAACAGCGCCGTAGCCTGAGTCATATAGGACAGCGTTCTTACGACAAAACGGCCCACAGTCCCGGCAATTTGACCGAGCTTGCTGGTAAGCTCGTTCTCGAGCGCTTCGAGTTCAGCTTCGAACGGGAACCAGGCCGGGAGATCCAGGCTGGTAAGAGGGGCTTCGCTGCTGAAACGATCGCCGATCCAGCCACTTGCCTGCTCCACAAACGAGAGTGCCTGGCCGGCCGCAAGTCCCAGCACGATGATGGCCGGCACGATGACCACTACCACCAGCAAAACCAGATTGATGGCAGCGGCTGCATTAGGGTGCAGATATCGTTCCAGACGCCGCTGCAAAGGGTAGAACATCAGCGCGCTGGCACCAGCGAATACCAGCGCCCCGAAGAATCCCGAGATCATGAAGCTGAACAGGCCCAGCAGAGCCAGCAACAAGCCTACGGCGAAGGCCCGGCGCAGAGCTTCACTGGTTTCACTGACCAATCGTTGCCCGCCCGTCTTCGAGAAGTAGCGTTCTCAGATCATTGGCGATGGTGTCCACGTGCAGAAACGATACGCTGTAGATATTGCGTATCTGCCGCTGCCGGTCGATCAGATAAACCC
Organism: Gammaproteobacteria bacterium; assembly: GCA_003228415.1. Classification (GTDB taxonomy): domain Bacteria; phylum Pseudomonadota; class Gammaproteobacteria; order Pseudomonadales; family Azotimanducaceae; genus SZUA-309. Next base: position 4,100 of record QIDL01000294.1, read on the forward strand.
GCAGTACGTGCGACATGCTGCCCAGGCTTTTGCCCGCCTCGTCGTAATCGCGCACCACCCACTGATCGTAGGCCTCCAGCACCGGCTCGAGAATCGCTATCGATTCCGTGGTCAGAAAGCGCCAGTCCGAGCCTGCTTTCTGAAAGCGACGACCGTAGGCTCGCATCACTCGAGGGCGGTCATGATCTGGATCGAAGCTCAAGCTGATCAGACGAACTTCGTCCCGTAAATCTTCGGCAGCGAGAACGGCATCCTGAACCTTGCTGAATACGTGAGTCGCCAGCGGGCACCCGTTGACATCACCGCAGCTTGTATAGATGAAGCTGAGCACCACCAGCCGGTCACCGAATAAACCCTCGAGCCTGAGTTTTCGACCCGAGCTGTCCACCACGGCCGCGTCCGCGGCAAGGCCTAATGGCGGCAATCGATAACTGCCTGGATCCGGTGCTACGAACTCCAGCTCGGCGTAGCCTGGTGCCAGCACCACCGGCGCCGGATGATCAGAAGACGGATCATGAGACGCGGCGATCACGGATGATGCAGCACATACCAGCGCCACCAGCAGCGCAGCGCCGATCACCCGATCAGTGGGCCGCAGTTACCTGCTCCTTCTCTGCAACAGGCGACCGTTTGCCATACAGAGCATAGGCGCCGAAGCGCATCTGGTGCGGCGCGCCCAGTCCGGCCTCGATGAAGTCGATGGTAAACTCCGGTGTCAGCGACTCGCCATCCCAGTTATACAGCTTCAAATACTGCAGATCGCCACCGGTGGACTCCTGCTTGTCCCAGTTGCCCAGCAGCGATGAGGTGAAGTAGACCCGCTCTCCGTCCCAGCTCTGGGACACCATGTTCACCTGCTCACCAATCTGCTGCTCGAACACCTGTACCGGTTTTTTCGGATTGCTGATGTCGAACATTCGCACCAGCCCATCGTTCCAGGTATTTACCCACAGCAGCTTGTCGTCTGCGGAGATGGAGATATCCACCGGCAGGGGAATCTTCGATGCATCGCCAATATCGGCCACTGCCTCCGCCTGCCACTCGCCCTCATCATCTTCGTAAATCAGCCAGATCTTCGAGGTGAGCGCCGTGGAAGTGAAGCAGTAGTTACTCTGCGAACCCCAGGCACAGCGGATTTCCAGCGGCGCCCCGGGTACATCGAGAACTTTTCTGGGCTGCCTGGCATGCAGATCCCAGACCACCACCGTATTACCAAACCTCTTCATGGCATCGGCGTCCGCCATCATCGCGCCGATATTCATCATGTAGTTGTTCCATCCGGTGAACGATGAGGTGAGCATCACGTTACGCCTCGGCAGAACTCTGACATCGTAGCCATAGCCACCGGCGAACTGACCCGACTTGGCGGCGCCGCCGAGCGCATCGTCCGTTGGCATCCAGTACGTCGCCACATATTCACCGCTGTTGGTGTACTCCACCATGCCGGTTCGGCCACCGTGGTCCCGGTTGTTGGACAGTCCGGTCACCATCATGCGGCCGGGCAGCGCATAGCTGGTATGTGGCCCAACCACCCCACCAGAACGAGCCACGAAATCGTCGATGGACTTGTGCAGCTTCGGCACCGCAGGATTCGAATAGACATCGAAGATGAAGATCTTGCTGGTATCGAGGCCACTCGCCCAGAGAAATCGACGATCGTCTGTGAACCCGGAGT
>QIDL01000018.1 GCA_003228415.1 Gammaproteobacteria bacterium
AACCGCGATGGTGCTGATGAAGGATATCGAGCTACGCCGGGAAAATGCGTAGCGTAGGCCCACGCCGAACGCAACTTTTTTGATCAAGGTGTAGGCCCGGTTCGCATGAATCTGGATTTGAGCCGAAGGTTACTTCTCGGACGCTCGGGTGTAGGAAGGCGCGTTCTTGTGTCTGGAATACAGGGGCTTTGACGCACTATCACATCGTTCGGGGTCTCCGCCGCAAATCTCACACTCCATATCCAGGCCGAGTGCTTTCATACCACCACAACTGCCGGTGATCGGCTTACGGCCGAACATCACGCCAACGGCCATGCCTGCGACGATGAGGAGCATGAATAGAAATGCCAGCATAAACGTCATGGCTGCGTTTCCAGATAGGCCTGCATCGCCGGAGTATAACGTTCTTCGAAGCCATCCGCTTGGCGGATCAGAAAGTAGGCGGCAAGATCCTCCGAAAGCGCCAGTTGGTAGCCCAACTCGGGACCGAGGACGTTCAGCGCCGTGGCCAGGCCATCCGCCCACATGGCCGAACTGCAGACCACGGAAACAGAAGCCAGCAGATGCTGTACGGGGTAGCCGGTGCGCGGATCAATGGTATGAGAGAAGCGTTCTCCATCGAAATCGAGATAATTCCGGTAATCCCCGGAGGTGGCAACCGCCATATCCGGGAGACTGATCACTTTCTGTACGCCGCCCATGAGTTGTGGATCCGGTACTTCGATTCCCACCCGCCACGTTGACCGACGCGGACTCCTGCCATGGCTCCGCACTTCGCCGCCGATATCCACCAGGAAATCGCTGCAGCCATACCCTTCGAGCATGGTTGCGACCCGGTCCACGCCATGACCTTTTGCAATGGCTGACAGGTCCAGATAGAGCGCTTTGGATTTCCGCAATGCCGGTTCCGGCGATCGGGTCTCGAGGTGTTGAATCCCCACTCTGGTTCGCGCCTTTTCGACATCACCCGCCGTGGGAGCCGCGTCCACTATTCCGTCGGGACCAAACCCCCAGAGATTGATCAGTGGCCCCACGGTTATGTCGAAAGCGCCTCCCGACAGTTCGCTGATTGCCACCGCGGCATCCACCACGGCGACCAGTTCCGCCGAGACCCCAAACCAGATCGACTCGGGAGCGTGATTAAAGAGCGACAACTCGGAGTTGCCATCGTACGTCGACATCTGCCGGTTGACGGCCGCCAGCTCGGTAATCACTCGCGCTTGCAGATCGTCGGTTTCCGCGCCCGGACAGCGCGCGGTGATCTGATAGTAGGTGCCCATGGTGGCACCGTCGATTCGATCGTACGAAGGCGTCTGATTGCAGCCGACCGCCAGCACGCAAAGCAACAACGCGAAGGCCGGGTGGTCACCCATCATTGGTCAGGGTTACCAGTTACGTTGTCTGGACAAAGATTCTTCAAACCCTCTACCCCTGCGAGATCGCTTCACTCAAAATAACGCGGCACGGCGAAAGCGCCGGACTATAGCAAAACTCTTTCAGCCGAGGTCACTCCCGAATATGGCAACGCTCCTGCTTCTGCGTCATGGCCAGATAGATGCCAATCGGAAGGGGCTCTGGCACGGCTCGACGGACAGCTCGCTAACCTGGCGAGGGCGACGTCAGGCGCGCAAGACAGCACGGCACCTGGCTCACAATCAGCGGCCGATCGATGCCATTTACACCAGCCCGCTGGAGCGCTGCGTGCATACCGCCGAGCAGATAGCCAACAATATGGCCGTCAAGCCCGTGGTCGTTGAAGCGCTCAGGGAATATGGCATAGGCGATTGGGAAGGCCTTGCGTTTCAGCACCTTACACAGACCCACGATTTCATCAGCCGCGCGACCCGGGACCTGAATTTTGCGCCACCGGGGGGTGAATCTTTGAGCGCCGTAGCCGAACGCATCGTGCCCGCTCTGAAAGAGATTCACGAAGCCCACCCTGAAGATGCTCAGATTCTGGTGGTCAGTCATGGTGCGGCTCTGGCGGTGGCTCTCAGCACTCTCATCGACCGCACGCCGACACGCTGGGTTGACTATCAGTTCTCCAACTGCAGCCTGACGGAATTGGTGCTTTCTCCAGCGCCGTACGTTAACTTCTTCAATTCGACGCAACATCTATGAGCCCGGCCAACAGAGAAAAACTCCAGTACCAGTAGCCCAGTACCAGTAAAAGGATGAAGACGCGATGCCCGAGTATTGCCTGATAGACAAAAAAGACCACGTCATGACGGTCACCCTCAATCGACCGGACCGCCTGAACGCCTTGCACCCTCCGGCCAACGCCGAGCTTGGTGAGGTGTTTGACGATTTTGCTCAGGACGACGCCATGTGGGTTGCCATCATCACCGGTAGCGGCAGAGGATTCAGTGCCGGAAACGATCTCAGATATCAGGCGGAAGGCGGCCAACGGATGCCCATGCCAAAAGGTTTTGCCGGCCTCACTTCTCGCTTCGATCTCACCAAACCTGTCATTGCGGCCGTCAACGGTGTGTCCATGGGCGGCGGATTCGAAATTGCCCTGGCGTGTGATCTCATCATCGCGTCCGAAAAAGCACTCTTTGCGTTGCCTGAACCCAAGGTCGGGCTTGCCGCGCTCGCCGGCGGGTTGAACCGTCTGCCCCGACAGATCGGTTCCAAACGCGCTCTTGGTATGATTCTCACTGGTCGTCATGTCACCGCAGCAGAAGGCAAGGAACTGGGCTTCGTCAACGAGGTGGTTGCGCACGACGAACTCATGCAAGCGGCCGCTCGCTGGGCCAGTGATATCTGTGCCTGTGCACCGCTGTCGATACGGGCAAGCAAGGACGTTGTTTATCGTTCACTGTCGATCGGCTCGCTGGAGGAATCCATGGCGACTCAGTACGACTCTGTGAAAGCCATGATCTCGAGCGAGGACTTCGTTGAGGGGCCGAAGGCGTTCGCTGAAAAACGCCCGCCAAACTGGCAAGGACGCTAGTCGGGGCACTCGATCCCTAAATTTCGGAGGAGCGCTCCATCGCACAACCAATGATGTCTGCTACGATGGCAACCGCCAGGCAGACATCATTCAGTGTCTCGTGTTCGCCGCGAACGGTCATTTCCGCAATGATCTCCACCCGCGGTATCACGACATGGAGCAGATCGGGTGTGGTGACGAACTGTTCGGGGTAATTTCTGGCTACCTGATGACTCATCGTCTTGCTTGAGAATCTCTTTTCGAATACCCAAGCACCAATCAGATATCGTGCCAAATCTTCATTATTTGGCTTAACCATATGTTTTTATTAGACTTTATAACAATTTTCGTCTACCTGGCCCGGGTCGGGTGAGTGCCCCAACGGCGCCATTTGTGACTCATACCGTGACTCAATCGGTAACGCACTCAGTAACGCACTCAGTAACGCACTCAGTAACGCGCTCAGTAACGCGCTCAGTAACGCCAGCCGCTACCCCCGGCGTGCTCGACAAGTGAGCACCGTGCACGGGGTGCGCAGAGCCGAGCGCCTGTATCAGATCAGCGTACGACGTAATCTGACGCGTAATTTCCTGGCTCATCTTGGCCACGGCATGCTCGGCCAGACGGGTTTCCGACTGCTCAACGCGCCTACCTTTCTACCCGCCTATATTCTGCTGTTGTCCGATGGTTCGAACTTTGCGGTCGGTCTGGCACTGGCCCTGCAATCCCTCGGCATGATGGTCACACCGCTGCTCGGTGCCTCCCTCATCGAACATCGGGCAAAAGTGCTTCCCATCGGTTTCATTGTCGGCACTGCCATGCGTCTGGCGGTGCTCGGTATCGCGCTTTCAGGCCTGTTCCTGAGCGCGGAATCGGCCCTGGTGGCCATCTATTTCTGGTTGACCTTGTTCGGGCTTTTTCAAGGCATGCAGGGTGTGATCTTCAACTACCTGATGTCCAAGGTCATTCCGGTTTCAAAACGAGGTCGGTTGACCGGATTGCGTAATTTTCTCGCCGGTATCACCTCGGCGGGGGTGGCCATGGTGGCCGGTAGTTACTTTCTGGGCAACACACCCGATGCCAGGGGATACTCTTCGACCTTCGTACTGGCATTTGTGCTGACGATGTGCGGTTTGATGATGCTGGCGTTCATGAAGGAGCCTCGCCCGCCCATCCTCAGAGCCCCGGTTTCCCTGCTGAACAGGACTCGGGACATTCCTGGTCTGCTACGGGAGGACTCGGCCTTCGCGAAGTACTTCGTGGCTCGAGCCATCACCAATGCCGGTCGAATGGCGATGCCGTTCTACGTGCTTTATGCAGCCAACAGCATGGCCCTGTCGGGGGAAAATCTGGCCATTATCACCATCGCATTCACGCTGGCGGGTACCCTGTCAAATCTGGTCTGGGGAGCAGTGGCCGACCGTAGAGGCTTCCGTCTGGTTTTTCTGCTGTCGGTAGCACTGTGGATTGTGGCGACCCTGGCTTTGATACTCACCCACGGTCTGCCCTTGACGGCGGTGGTTTTTGCGGCGATAGGCGCCGCGGTCCAGGGATTTCAAAATGCCTCGGTGAATCTGACGCTGGAATTTGGCCAGCGCGAAGATCTGCCGGTGAGAATCGCGATTGCCAACATGGCCTCCGAACTGACCGGCGCGCTGGGCATCTTGAGTGGAGGCCTCATCGCGGCGGCGCTGGGGTACGAAGCGGTATTCGTCGTTTCGACGGCATTTCTATTTTTCGGCGGGTTGCTGGTAGTCACCCGCGTTGCTGAGCCAAGGGCAAAGGCAGATTGATCTGGCCGTTGAGCTAAAAGGAAAGCGTCATGCGCAGTTGCGCGCCCCAATCCGGGGCGTCCTCGGAAATCCCGATCGGCAGTGCCAGTTTTACATCCAGTGACTGCCCCGCATGCACGATCAACTCCGGAATCACAGAGGCCGCCAGATAATTTTCGGTGATTCTCGTCACGACCTCGAAGCCAGGGGTTATGGCACCCATTCTGCTGCCCAGCCATGCCGCCGTGAGCGTGCCCAGCACGAAACTATCACTGATCAGGCTCCCAGGATTCAGGTCATCACTGGTCTCATAAAAACGTATTTCGCTATCGAGAATCAGAAGTCCCCCTGACGCCAGATCATGGTCGTAACGCAGGCCGGTATGAAGGCTGCGACCCTGATGGTTGTACTTGTCCGGCGTGCCGGTATTCAGTACTCCCAGGCGCTGGCCGTAGCCGACGAAGTAGCTCACCCGATTGCTGCCCGCCTCCTGACCGACGACCTGGTGTTCGAAAAAGAGCGTCGGAAAATCAAAGGTGCCCCCCCAGCCATCGATCTCTATCTTGTCGCCATTGCGGACGAGAATTCCATCGGCTTCGGTTCGAAGAGGGAGCAACAGACGCAGTTGCATGTTGGGCCGAAGTGGGAGTGTCATGTCGAGACCGGCGGTCCAGCCTTCAAGGTCCACTGCCTCCTGCAAAGGGAGTCCATCAAAGTAGTCGAAATAGCCATCGATATAGAAGGACGATGCGGTGGCCGCTGGTCGAGCGTAAACGGGCCTCGTCTCGGCTGCGGCCAGATTCATGGCCGAGATCTGCAGTAGCAGCCAGCAGGCTGCCGTTAAAAAGCTGGAAAAGTGCATATTCGAATCAGTTGTTGATCAACGCGGCAGGGATTGTTCCAGCGTTGTCGAGTGTTTACAAGCGCCGTCCGTTCTCGCAATCACGCAGATACTGTCTGACCCCGCGGGCCGCGGAACGTTTTGCCAGAGTCTTCAGAATTTGACGCCTTGACGAAAGTGGCACGTCTTTGAAGTAGCAGTCCCATAACCACAATCTATCC
>QIDL01000080.1 GCA_003228415.1 Gammaproteobacteria bacterium
GTGGTACATTGACGAACGGGTTGCTCGATCGTGCGAGAGCTGTAAATCGGGTTTGCACCGAGGACGGGTACCGTCACGTAGTAGGCGTCGGTCGCGGTGGGGTTGTACTCCGACGTGTCGCCCAACGCTGCGCCGGTTGCCAGCGTGAGTAGTCCCGCTGCGAAGGTAAGCAGATGGCCCTTTTTCATGTGTCCGCCTCCTGAGTGTGACCGTGGGGTCATGTTAAGGCGAGTAAGCTATACAGAAGCTGAACGGATGATGATCGGGTGCCAGTTCGAGCTGGTGAGATCTCCGTTGAGAGGTGGGCGGTGCATCGGACTGTTCTTTGACCTTTCTTTGAGCTTCTTTGACTTTGGCCTTTCCTGGACCTCTATATGTCAAATATATTAGACATATAGTCGAATATAACATACATTGAGTCTGGTATTTAGGACATTCAGACGACCGGCTTCGAAACGCTTCCAGGCCGAACTTTGGAAATATCATGATCAGTGCCGTTTTGAGGCTGTTGAAAGGCTTCTCCTACAAGGAAAAAAGTATTCTGATTTCGCTCATGGCGGTCGCCGGGGTATATGGCGCCTACTTCATCGATCTCCTGAGCGACCCATCGGAGCACACGCTGAGCGCCATGCTGGCTTCCATGATCGGCATCGTCGTGATGCTCGTTGTCGTGCACATCGTGTTCCACATCGTGATCTCGCTCGATGATGTCTCGGAAGCAGATGACGAACGCGATAAGGCGGTGAACCGCAAGGCGTCTGTCAGCGGCTACAACATCCTGTTCATAGCCGTGTTGACGATCACCGGGAGGGTTGTGGTCGTCGGCGCCTGGGGAGAGTCTGCAGAGGTGGCGGTGCCCACGCTGTTTGAGATCGCCAATCTATTGCTGGCCGGTTTGGTGGTCAGCGAGGTTATCTACTACGCGGCGCAGCTGTATTTTTACCGTCGTGGGTTGAATGGGTAGGGCCAGGCAGTACGGGCGGGTGCGCAATCGCATACGCCGGCTGCGCTTCGATGCCGACGAGATGACCCAGCAGCAGTTGGCCATTTTGATCGGTGTCACCCGCCAGACCGTCGTGGCAATCGAGGGTGAAAAATACTCGCCGTCTCTGGAGGTGGCCTTTCGCATAGCGGAAGTATTCGCTGTGCCCCTCGATTCGGTCTTTCGCTATGACAGCGAACCTGGCCTGGAGACTGCCTGAATAGCTGTCAGAGAGGCAAATTGCTGTTAATCTTCCAAGTGCAGATCGTCGGGCAGTCATTGTCAGGCGTGTGGTGTTGCGGCTGTTGGATCTGGGGAGAGCGCAATTCAGGCTGGTCGATCAGGGGAGGCTTTAAGTTGAAAACTTTGCTAACCGGTGCAGGCTTGGCGCTGCTTGGGTCGCTCTGGACAACAGCCTACGCGGCTGGTCTGGAACCGGAACTCGGGGGTGTATCGACCATGCCGAAGCCCGGGCCACACTGGTTCATGACCATCGGCTTCATGGGCGGTGGCAACCTGTTCAATGCCGATACCGGTGAGATGCAGGGTAAGATCAATGTCTCCGACTTCACCTCCGCTGTGGCCTTCGATCAGAAGCGCGGTATGGTCTACGTGCCAGCCACCTACTATTCGCGAGGGTCTTACGGCGAGCGTACGGATCTGTTGGTGTTCAACGATCTGGAAAACCTCGCAGCGGTTGCAGAGGTCAAAGTCCCTAACAAGCTCGCGGTGGTATTTCATCGAGCGGTGATCAACCCGATCGGTGATAAGTTCATTGGCCTGTACAACATGACTCCGGCCATGTCGGTTTCCATCGTGGACGTCGAAAAGAAAAGCTTCGTCGGTGAGATCTCAACGGCGGGCTGCGGCTTTGTCTACCCGCTGACCAAGAGGCGTTTCATGCAGATTTGTGGCGATGGCACCGTGCAGGTCATTGCCCTGGGTCGTGATGGGGCCGAGACAGACCGCCAGCGCAGCAAAGCGTTTTTCGACATTGACGTCGATCCGGTGTTCGATCTGGCACTACCGAAACCGGACGGTTGGCTGCTGGTGACCTTCGGCGGAAAGGTGTTCGAGGTCACGGTTACCGACGAAATTGAGATTTCAGAACCCTGGTCCATCCTCACCGAAGAGGATGCAGAAGAGGGCTGGAGAGTCGGTGGCGATCAGCCGTTTGCCTATAACGCTGCGACGGGCATTCTTTTTACCGTCATGCACCAGGGAGAAGCGGATACCCACGAAGAACCGGGTACCGAGGTGTGGGCCTTCGATTTCGAGAATCAACGACGAGGCTATCGTCTCGCGTTGGAAGAACCCTCCGGTGTGATCGAGGTGAGTCGCGATGCGGATCCGCTGCTCTATATCAGCGTGGGATTCCCGTCATCGATTCAGGTACATAAGGCGACTACCGGCAGGCGCCTGCTCACGATTCCCGAAACGGGCATCACCGCCAACCATATCCAGGCACTTTAGGAGTTCTCATGGGCATGCTGGAGAGTCTTCAATTCGGGCGCCGACTCGATGCTCAGGTCGCCAGGACCACGCGACGGCTGGCCAAACGGGTCTCTCGACGTGGGTTCATCGGTCGATTGGGCACGGTGCTGGTAGGTGCCGGGGCGCTGCCACTGCTGCCGGTGACCCGGGAAGCGGCGGCTGCCACCGGCATATCGGAGATGGGAGATCCACAGAGTTGCGATTATTGGCGTTATTGTGCGCTCGGCGGAAATTTGTGCAGTTGCTGCGGTGGCTCACATACTCAGTGCCCGCCGGGGGCGGAACTGTCACCGGTAACCTGGGTCGGGACCTGCCGCAACCCGGCAGATGGAAAACACTACCTGATCTCTTATAACGACTGTTGCGGCAAGGAGCCCTGCGGGCGCTGTTTCTGCCACAGGACCGAAGGTGATAAACCCATCTACTATCCATCCAAGAGCAACAACATTCTCTGGTGCTTCGGAACCGAGAGCCACAGTTATCACTGCACCGTGGCGCTGGTTCAAGGTGAAACTTCAGCAGCAGGCTAATCTGCGCGGTCGGTGCACGCTCGGGTCGCTGCCCGCAACTGTGCTTCCGGTTCTGCTGCTGGCGGCCGCACTGCTCGCCCCGCCACTCCAGGCCGAAGATCCGAAGATCGCCTACTGGCTGCATTGTTCCGGCTGTCATCGGCAGGATGGCGTCGGTGTGCCACCGGAGGTACCAACACTGATTCGCGAACCCGGGCGGATTGAAGCGCTGCCAGGCGGTCGAGAGTATCTGATTCGAATCCCCGGCGTTTCTCAGGCCGGCGTAGATGACGCTCGGCTTGCTGAGATACTGAATTACATGCTGGAAACTTTCTCCGCAGAGACTCTTGCGAAAGATTTTCAGCCTTTCAGTGCGGAGGAAGTGAGTCGCCATCGGCACCGAGTGCTGAAGAACCCGCTCAAGCGGCGGGATGAGATTCTTGCAGGAACCACCGATCCGGTAGAAACCGGAGGTTAGTACAGGGTCTTCTTCAGGCGCTCCGGATAGTCCCGGTCATAGGCTTCGCCGTCGAACGCTCCGCCAGACAATGCTTCTGTCATCTCGCCTGCGCTTGGCAGAGCCGCACGGTCAATGTGCGAGTCTGAATCCCAGAGTCTGGAGCGGACCAGGGCTTTCTGGCATTGGAAATAGGCTTTCTGCACTCTTATGACGATGACGCTGCTGGGTGGCTTGCCCTGCACGATAAAGCTGTCACGAAGCATTGGGTCGGAAACGATGGTGGCCGTACCAGAAACCCGCATGGTTTCGCCAACGCCGGGAATCAGGAACAGCAGGGAAATGTGCGGATCGCCAACGAGATTTTTCAATGTGTCCAGACGATTGTTGCCGCGACGGTCGGGAATCATGAGGGTATGAGGATCTACTACCCGCACGAACCCGGGAGCATCGCCTCTTGGTGAGCAGTCGAGGCCTTTGTCACCTCTAGTGCCGATCACAACAAAGGGCGCCTGCTTGATGAACTCGGCGTAGTGCTCGCTCACATGGTCCAGCTCTTTGATCAGTGCAGAGGGTACTGGGTCGCCGTAGTGAGACTCGAGCTCGGCGATGTCTTCGATGATGGTGGCAGGGTCGTATTCGTTGCCCATAGCCGGCAAGATACCACAACGTCTTTAGGAATCTGGCCTTATACATGCCGATGGAGACCGTTCGCGAATTATTCAAGCGGGAAGCCGCCAGCGGAATCGTACCGGCAAGCGCGGCAATCGGGGGTGTCCTGCTGTTGTTGGCGTTGCTATTGAGCGCCCGGGTGATCGCGGATGAAGGCACTGACTACGACCTGGCTCTCAAACACCTGGCGACACATCCGGATGTCAGTGCGGCGCTCGCCGCCGTTGTCCGGCTCGAAACGACGAACATCGAACGGCTGATCGAACTGACGGAAATCGCCGCACCGCCGTTTCAGGAGCAGACACGTGCGCGAAGATTCGCGGAGCTGCTCGATGAGGCCGGCCTGGGCAATGTGGAGATCGACACCGAAGGTAACGTCCTGGGACTCCGACGCGGTGACGGTAGAGCATATACGGTAGCGGTCGTTGCACATCTGGATACGGTCTTTCCTGCGGGCACCGATGTTCGAGTCCGAGGTGAGGATCAGGAAATTTTTCGGGGCGATGGCAAGCCAGGTGATGCCCGGTTGTACGCCCCGGGTATTGGCGACAACGCCCGAGGCCTGGTGTTGTTGCTGACCCTGGCCGAGGCGCTCACCGATGCGGAGGTCAGCACACAGAGCAACATTCTATTCGTCGGCTCGGTCGGCGAGGAGGGGACCGGCGACCTCCGTGGGATTAAGTATCTGCTCCGTGATGGCGGTCCGCGCATCGATGAACTGATTGCCATAGACGGTGGCAACGATGAGCGGGTATTGAATCAGGCGATCGGCTCACATAGATATCGGATTGTCATCACGGGACCTGGCGGGCATTCCTGGGGTGCGTTTGGCATGGCGAATCCGGCACATGCGCTGGCCAGCGCCATTCACAAATTCGATGCGGTGGCTCGCGAATTCGTTCGTGAAGGACCTCGGACGACCTACAACATAGGCAAGGTAGGTGGCGGAACATCGGTCAACGCCGTGCCATTCGAGAGCTGGGCGGAGGTGGATCTGCGCTCGGAAAATTCGGAGCGACTGTTTGAGCTCGATACGCTACTGAAAAAAACATTTCACAATGCTGTCGATGCTCACAATGCCCTCCGTGACCGTGGTGCTGCGTTGGTTCTGGATATTGCCACCATCGGCAAGCGACCTTCCGGGGTGGTTGATCCGAAGACCCCGCTGGTCCAGCGCGCCATGGCCAGCGTTCGTCACTACGGGCTGAGCCCGGTACTCGGCTCGGGTTCCACGGATGCCAATGCGGCCATCGCCCAGGGGATACCAGCCACAACGATCAGTAGAGGCGGCGTGAGTGGAGGTGCTCATTCCCTGAAAGAGTGGTGGTCGAGCGAGAATGCCGAACTGGGTTCCAAGAAGGCGTTGCTGCTGTTGCTCGCTTCTGCCGGGGTCCTCCCGGCAGCGGAAACAGGCGCCCGGGTTGATCTGAGAGGTCTATAATTGCGCCGCTTCGCACGTTCTCGGAAAGTACCACCGGGATGCCGCTTTCCATTGGCGCGAAAGATTCGTTACATCGTTGGTTAACAGGAGGTCGCCGTCATGGCCACGCCGCTGTCTGAAAAGGATGTCGAGCAACGTCTGACCACCCTGAATCAGGGCTGTGACGTACCCTGGCGGTTTGAGGACGGCAAGCTCAAGAAGACCTACC
>QIDL01000095.1 GCA_003228415.1 Gammaproteobacteria bacterium
GAAGACGATTTCGGCCGCTTGTTCCGGATGCGCTTCGCGACCCGGTGATCGATTTCCTGGTCGTGAAGCTGCGTTATCGGCTGGGAATTTAAGCAGACCCTTCCTTCGTGCCCGCTTCCGAGCGCAGCGTCTCCACCAGAGAGCCGAATTGCTCCCGGTTCTCATCGCTGAGTTCCGCCAGTACCTCATGCGCCTTGAGCAGCCGATTTTGCTGACGGTCGAGGTGGGTCGCGCTGAGGTCGAGATGGGTCCGCTGTGCTGGCAACTCGATCGACTCAGCGGACATGTGCTCCAACACCACGGTCATACTCAGCTCCTCGAAGTTCGCCTCGAGGTGCGGACTGACATTCTGCACAACACAACTGCACCCAACCTCCAGTGCCTGCAGGGTCAATTCGTGCAGCGTACCGAGCAGCGTGCTGTCCAAATGTTCGCAGCCACTCAGATCGATCACCACGTCACGCTTCTCATTGATCACGGCCATCGCCGTTTCGAACAGAATCTGTCCGTACAGCCAGGTAACCCGCCCTTCAACAATCAACAACATTGCCTGGGGTGTTTCGGCATAGCTGATCTCCGGTTGCTTTGCAGCGGGTGAGGCTGTCAGTTCCAGAGCCTCAACAGACTCGTTGAACCCACTCTCTCCGGGTGAGGCGTTCAGCAGAACCAGGGTCACGTCGTCGCAATCCTGGCGCATCCGGCCTTGTGTTACCTCCCGCAGAAGATGCTCCAGCGCCTCCGGATCAGCGCCGAGTTTGTGCAACGTCGCACCAATCGATTCAACCGTCGGTGGCGTCTCGCAGATATCCAGCAGCCCATCCGTATAAAGCAGTACCCTATCGCCATCTTCCAGAACCAGTTCGCGCTCATCGAACATCGCAGCCTCTTCCAGTCCCAACGCCGGACCGGTATGTCCGATTTCCTCTACTGTGCCATCAGCACGCAGGCACAACAGCGGCGTATGTCCGGCCGAGCCGATCACGAGTCTGCGCTCCTGAGTATCGAGCAGGCAATAAATAGCGGTGACGAACACCCCTGGCGCCGGTGGGTTCGCAAGCAATGATTCGTTGATACGCGCAAGGGCCCAGCCTGGTCGATAGGGTATGCCGGTAGCCTGGTCCTGCAAATGCATATGATGTTTGAACAGCACCGACAACATAGCGGCGCTAACCCCGTGACCAGACGCATCGGCCACCACCAGCGCCAGGTATCGGTCAGCGATATCGACCACATCGTAGAGATCGCCACCAATCGTGCGACCGGGCCGGTACAGTGTCCTGACGTTGAAGTCGGCCAGCGCAGGCATTTCCTGCGGCAACAGCGAACGCTGGATGATCTCGGCCCGGTGCAGGTCCCGCTCGATCACGTCCGCCTGGCCTTCGAGCAATCGGACCAGTTCCATCAGCTCATCACGAGACCTATGCAGTTGCTCATTGCGCCACTCCAGCGCCTTGTGCGATTCCTCTAACTCATCGGCATTGATCTGCAGTCTGGCCGCCGTGCGTCGCAGCTCGAGTTGCGCGATCACCTGCCTTGACAAAGCTCTCAACGTGTCCTGCTGGGCTGTGCTCAACTGGCGCGGCTGTCGATCGATCACACACAGAGCACCGAGTGCGTGGCCCTCGGAGGTGACCAACGGCGCACCGGCATAGAAGCGAATCTGAGGGTTGCCGGTGACCAGGGGATTATCCAGAAAGCGGCTGTCCTTCGCGGCATCTTCGACAATGAACAAGGCACCCGGGTTGAGAATGGCATGCGCACAGAATGCGATATCGCGTGGTGTTTCCGACACGTCGAGCCCGCGCCTGGACTTGAACCATTGACGATCCTCATCCACCAGGCTCACCACAGCGATGGGCGTATCGCACATCTGCGACGCCAGATAAGTGATGTCGTCGTACGCCTGCTCAGGGAGCGTATCCAGTATCGCGTACTCTCTCAGCGCCTCAAGGCGTACGGCTTCGTCCCTGGGAAGCAGCGCCTCTAACATCCGAACAACATAACCGGAATTGGTGATGAGTTGCGACCGTTTTCGGGGGGGCCGGATCAGGCAGAAAACACGATCTCATCATCTCCGTCGAGGCGATTCACCCGCCCTTCGCCCTCGAGAAAGCGCAGGTGGGCAATGGCTTCGCCGGTGGCAAACCAGCGCTGCATGACCGGGAACTCCTCCCAGCACCGAGCCCTTATCGACCAGGTCATCTGCCCGGCAATATCGTAGGCATTGCCGGGGCCATTGGTCAGGATGTCAAATACCTCGTCGGCGCGCTCGCGATGGTGCTCGATGAGTGCCTCGACTCTTCCCTGGAAGTCGGCCACCGGCGTGCGGTGGCCCGGCAGGCACAACGCCACCTCGAGCGGCTTGACCTTACGAAGGCTTGCCAGGTAGTCGGCCAGGGGATCGCCGTCGTCTGACCAGGTGGCAATGTTGGGGGTGATATCCCCGAGGACATGATCTCCAGAGAATAGAATTCCCTGGTCCCGCTCGAACAGGCATATGTGCCCGGCAGTGTGCCCTGGGGTATGGATGACCTCCAGGTGGTAGTCGCCGACATCGAAGCGGTCGCCCTCCTCGAGCGCGACAAAGTCCACTCCGGCGCCTGAACTGTATTTGAATCCCGGATGGTTCTGCATGCTCGCTTCCAGGTCCTTTTCCGGAAAGCCGCTCCGAGACCCATAGCTACCCATGAAGCCATCCCTGGACCAGGTATCGGCGGGACCCTGCCGGAATGCCGGGGTATCCGCCGCTCCCATGTAGGCTCTGGAGCCGGCGCGCATCAATGTGGAGATCAATCCTTGATGATCGGCGTGCAGATGGGTGGCGACGAAGTCGGTTCGGCCGAGATCCAGCCCGATCTCCGCCAATCCCTGCTCGAGGACTTCACGGCATTCAGGCCGGTTCATGCCGGTGTCGATGACCAGGTTCCGGTCTTTCGACGTCAGGGTGTAGGAGTTGATCTCTTTGAGCGGACTGTCCGGCAACGGCACGACAATCCGATAGAGATTTTCCCTCAGCTCCTCAAGCGCCAGCATGGGACACTCTGCCTTCGTCAACTCGCCTCGAATGTAATGCGGATCGATGCTGAGCGATGACGAACGCGACCCAACCGAACACCGCGGAGAATAGAAAATCCACCCAGTAAATGAGCGGATCAGGCTCAAATAGTCCCCGGACCAGAGTATGAGTCTCGTCCAGCGGGAATCGTTCATAGTCGGGCGCAGCCATCCGTCGATCCTCAAGAGTGACAGAACGGTAAATTCGATCAGAAGCAGGAGCGGCTGCGTCTGATCGAAATCAAATCTGTCGATCATCGGTACCCGGGCTACTCCGCAATCTGCTCGATCCGATCCAGACGCAGCTCCCATCTTTGTGCCGCCCGTTGCATCCATCGCGCGGTCGCCAGCAGCGCTCGCGGTCGGACCTCAAAACACAGCTCCCGGCCTCTTTTGCGGGCATCCACCAACCCCGCATCCTCCAGAATCTGCAGATGCCTGGCGATCGCCTGGCGCGAAACCGGCAGCGTCCTGGCCATGGCGGACGCGCTGCACCCACCACCGGTTGCCAGTTCCTCCAGCAGATCCCTGCGTGTGGGGTCGGCAAGGGCCACAAAGACTTCGTCCACCCGAATACCCTTGTTCACGATGCCGCGCTCAAGGTGATTTCAATTCGCGTCGAACCACCTTCCACCCATCCCATTTCCCTGCTCCTTGCGTACTATCTGCACACCGATGGCTTACTGGATGCAACTGAATACTTGCATTTAAGCCGATTATATGCAATTTATCAATTGCATATAATCTTTGCTCGGTCCGTCTACCGCAGTCACAACCTCCACAGACTTTCACCAGGGGGCGTTACGGATCGATTCCGAATTCCCTTTTGACGGCGTAAGCTCCAGTGAGGGTTGCGATCGGTTGCGGTTCGGTTCGAGGGGGACTCAAATGCATCGACTATTCGGAATCACTCTGCTGTCTGTTTGTCTGAACCCGGGCGCGTCTGCATCCAGCCTGGACGACCTGGGCTCTTTAAGCTTCCCGACTTCGGGCGCAGCCGCGGCCCAGGAACACTTTCTGCGCGGAGTCGCCATCCTGCACAGCTTCGGCTGGAAACAGGCGATCACCGAGTTCAAAGCAGCACAGGCCCTGGATCCCGACTTCGCCCTCGCCTACTGGGGTGAATCACTGTGCTATAACCACCCGCTGATTCGCGAGCAGGATCTCGAAACACCCAGGGCGGTGTTGAACCGATTGGCGCCGACGCTGGCAGCCCGTCTCGCCAAGGCACCGACAGATCGCGAGCAGGGATTCATCAAAGCGGTTGAGGCGCTGTTTTTTGGTGACGGTGATACCGGCGCACGGCGCACCGCATATATGGAAGCGATGCGCAAACTGAGCGCGAGTTACCCGGACGACGATGAGGTCGCGGCGTTTTATGCCCTGTCGCTGCTCAGCGCCGCAGGGCCATCCGGCGGCGCCGGACATCGCCTGAACGTGCAGGCCGGTGCCATCGGTCTGGAAATCAGCGGGCGCAATCCAAAGCATCCCGGCGCCGTTCACTACACTATTCATGCCTTTGACGATCCAGTGCACGCACCGCTGGCGTTACCCGCGGCGCGCGAGTTTGCCGACATCGCCGCGGCGGTATCCCATGCGCGACACATGCCAACCCACATCTTCATCCAACTCGGCATGTGGGAGGCGGTCTCGACGTCCAACCAGTCGGCCTTTGACGCCGCGGTTGCACTCTGGGAGCCGGGTGACAGCGCCGGAGACATGACCCACTCCCTCGATTGGGGTCAATACGGCGATCTGCAGCGCGGCGATTACCCTCGCGCCCGATTATGGGTCGAACGGATGGCGGAGATCGTGAAGAAAAATTCCGGTCAGGCGCGAGTCACCGGTGCGTTACCCCGGGTCGAGGCGCGTTTCATTCTGGAAACAAGACAGTGGACCACCCGGCCGGTGACCGACCAGAGCCCGGCCGCTGAATTGCTGGCCACGGGTATCAGCGCCGTAAATCTCGATGACCTGGACCTGGCGCAGCACGCTGCGAATCGGTTGGCAGCGCTGGCCACCGCCGCGGCCTCCGAAAAAGATACTTCCTACTACTCGCGAACCGGCCAACCGCTCGCAATCATGCACAACGAAGTTGCCGGCCTGCTCGCCATCGCCAGAGGTGACACCGAGGCTGGATTGAAGTTGCTGGAAGAAGGGGTCACGGTGGCGGATTCGATGCGCCCACCCAACGGTGCGCCGAACCCGCTGAAACCCGTGCATGAGCTTTATGGCGAAGCGCTGCTGACCGCCGGCCGGCCCGCCGAGGCGGTCGCGTTATTTGACAGATCGCTGCTACGCACCCCGAACCGGCCACGGTCGCTGCTGGGGCTGGCGCGCTCCCACGCAGCGCTGGGCAACGAAGAGGCGGCGGCCGGCGCCTACCGGAAGCTGGCACAGGTGTGGCAGGACCGTGACTTCACGGTGCTCGAGGAAGCAAACGTCTATCTGGCCGCCGAGGGAGATTGACTATGGGCGTTCACACATCGCGCCGCGGATTCATCCACCAACTGAGTGGCGGAGCGCTGGCCGGAGCAGGTGCGCTGGCAGCGCTGGGCGGATTCAGCGAAGACGCCCTGAGCGCCCCGAAAACCCAACTTGGCACCGGTAAGGCCGCCGATGATGAGCGCTACTGGCGGTGGGTCAGCAACGAGTTTCTGACTCAGCCAGACGTTGCTCATATGAATAC
>QIDL01000091.1 GCA_003228415.1 Gammaproteobacteria bacterium
TATCAGGTGGTCGAACGAGTGCCGCTGACCATCGAGTATCGGGAAAGCCGGATTCTTACCAACCCGCCGCCATCTGCGGGTGGTGTGCTGATCGGCCATGCCTTGAACCAGCTGGCCCCACCGGTCGACCCACTGGCACTGCTGAGTGCCATGGCCGCAGCGAATCGCGCGCGGAGTCGGCTGCTTGACGACAGCGATCAGGTCTATCGTGGCACGACGCACATCAGCATTATCGACCGGGCTGGCAATGTGGCCGCAATGTCGCTCTCAAACGGGGAGGGCTGCGGCTGTTCGATTCCTGGAACGGGCATCATGAAGAACAATATGCTGGGCGAGGAGGACATCAATCCACAAGGGGTCGGTCACTGGCAGCCGAATCGGCGCCTTGGCTCGATGATGGCGCCCACACTCATTCTCAGCGTGGAGCATCGTTACGCCCTGGGTTCCGGAGGCTCCAACCGGATTCGCAGCGCCATCCTCCGGGTCATCACCGGACTGCTGGATAACAAGCTTCCTCCCGCCGAGGCGGTCAACGCTCCACGCCTGCATCTGGAAGGAGGGCTGCTGTCGCTGGAACCCGGCTTCGAGCCTGCAACGGTTGCCGCGCTCGGAACCCGGGTCGATGCAATAAAAGTGTGGGAATCGACAAATCTTTTCTTCGGTGGAGTCCACCTGGTAGCCGGGCATGACAACGGTAGTTTCGATGCGGCAGGCGACCCACGACGCGGCGGCGTGGGTCGGCTGGCAGACCTCTCGGCCGCCTGAGAGACCCATTCCCGGGTGTTGGACATCTGCCGCTGCCTATTGGCGCCTTGCGGGTGAGCGAGCTAGACTCGAATCGCGCAGCTTGAAAAGGAGAATCCGCCCGTGCAACACCGTTCGCAGGTATTTCTATCATCGATGTTGCTGGTGATGGTCGGCTTCTCCGCGGCGTCTGCCTATGGAACCTGGCAGTGGATGCGAGGTGCTGCGGTCACGGATTTCAAAGACTCCGACTGGGCATTGTTCAAGGAGACCGCGAGGGCCGTGCTCAACGATAAAGCGGATGGTGAGCAGGTCAACTGGTCTAATCCGGAAACCGGTAATAGAGGTTCGATCATTGCCCTTTCCACCTTCACCCACGAAGGCAAGCGTTGCCGCCGTGCCGCGATGCGCAATCTGACCTTCCGAGGCCGGGAAGACAAAGCCGCCTATAGCCTTTGCCGGCAGTCCGACGGCGACTGGATATTCGTTTCGGAAAGCGCGCTGCTCGGTGCCACCACCGAACCCTGATCCCGTTCAACACCACGGTCTGCCTATGGGTCTCTTACGGAGGATGCTAATGGCTCGCAGCTTTTTTTTCGCGCGCGTCCGAGGTGTGTGCGTGCTGAAAGCAGGCACACTCGCAATGGGTATCCTCGTTTTCACCGGATCGGCGCGAGCACAGGACCTTGCGGACTGCTATCTCGAAACGATTCACTCGGCAAGCCCTGAAACAACCGTGGCGGAGCTGCGGACACGCTGTCAATCCGCGGCAATTACCGAGACTGCAACAAATCGACAAATCGTCGCGGAAGGGGCTTCTTTTTCGGATCAGATTGCCGCAGAGCAGCAGAGTCTGGATCGAAGCTACAGCCTGACCCCGCACAATCCTAACTATCTGCTTGCCTACAGCTACAGCAGAAACCCGAATCTGGACGATGCCAGCCCCGGTGAGCGGCTCGACAAAGAGGAAGCCGTACTGCAGATCAGCGTGAAGTTTCCGGTCTGGCGGGAAATCCTTGGCACCAACAACGACCTGATGTTCGCCTATACCGGTAAATCCTGGTTCCAGGCTTACAACAGCGCCCTGTCAAAACCTTTTCGAGAGACCAACTACGAACCCGAGGTCTTTCTGCGTCACTACGGCGGGCCGAAGCTGCTTGGCATTCAGGTAGCCGGGTGGGATATCGGCTACAACCATCAGTCCAACGGCAGGAGAGAACCACAATCCCGCAGCTGGGATCGGCTCATGGGTCGCCTGGCTCTGGACGTCACTCCTACCCTGTCCATGGGGCTCCGAGCCTGGTATCGGCTTCCCGAATCAGCCGCCGAAGACGACAATCCCGACATCTATCAGTATATGGGCTACGGCGATCTTCGTGCGATATGGGCACCGAACAAAAATACCTTTACCGCGATGATTCGGCCCGGCACTCGGAACAACGGTTTCGAAATGACCTGGAGTTATCCCATCAACAATCACTTCCGCATCTACACGCACTACTACCGAGGTTACGGTGAGAGCCTGATCGACTACGACCACAAGGTGGAACGAATCGGAATCGGCTTTTCCATCAATGACTTCGTCCAGGCACGCTGATGCGATACCCATTGTGGATTCTGACGCTGCTCTTCGTCTCGCCCATCGCGAGCAGTGAAGCTCCCGGCTGGCAGCCCAACATATTGATCCTCATGGCAGAAGACATGAGCGCCCGGGTGGGAGCGTTTGGCGATCCCATCGCGCGCACGCCCAATCTCGACGCGATGGCGGCCGCAGGCGTTCGCTTCCCGAACACCTTTACCAGCGCCGGAGTCTGCGCGCCGAGTCGCGCCGCTCTCATCACCGGCGTCCACCAGATCAGTCTCGGCGCCCAACACATGCGCACGTCCACCTCGCCTGTCGCAAACTATCTGGCGGTCCCGGAACCAGCCGTGAAAGCCTTTCCGGAACTGTTGAGGGCGGCCGGCTATTACACTTTTACGGACCGCAAGCTCGATTATCAGTTCTCCGGCGTGTTCGCAGGCACCGGCCCCTTCACGATCTGGGATGCAGAGGGTGAGGGCGATCACCTTCGGGACGCGCCTGTCGATGTGCCTTTCTTCGGGCTGATGAACTTCTTCATTACTCACGAGAGCGCTTCCTTCACGGTCGCCTCCCAGGCCGATAGCCCCCGCGGTGCAACCCTCGCCAGGGCTGCGGCGACGGCCCGGGCTCGGCTTAGCGATCCCATAGCTCCTGAAACGGTCACGGTGCCGCCTTACTATCCCGACGAACCTCGGGTCCGCGAGCACATCGCCGATTTCTACAACAACGTGCAGGTCATGGATGCCCAGGTAGGCCGGATTCTGAAGACACTTGCCGACAACCGGCTGCTCGAGCGCACCATCGTGATCTGGACCACGGACCATGGCGATGCGCTGCCGCGCGCCAAGCGGGAGCTGTTCGATTCAGGCATCCGGGTGCCCATGATCATTCGCTGGCCTGAGGCGCTACGCCCCTCGGACTTCCATCCCGGTGATCTGGACCAGCGCCTGATCAGCTTCGTGGATCTGGCGCCCATGGTGCTGGGCATGGCAGGAATCTCTCCGCCCGATTACCTGCAGGGCAGGAACATCCTCGATCCGGCCGAGACTGCTCGTGAGTATGTATTCGCTTCTCGGGATCGGGTCGATGAGCAGCAGGATCGGGTCCGGGCGGTGCGTGGTCAGCGCTACAAGTACCTGCGCTATTATCGCCCCGGCACGCCAGGGGCCGTGCACATCAGATACCGCGATCAGGGCCGCATCATGCAGGCCCTCTGGTCCGGGCTCGAGCGCGGAACGCTCGATAGAGCCCAATCACTCTGGTTTCAACCCCGGCCGGAGGAAGCACTCTACGATCTCGACGTCGACCCCGATGAGATCGTAAACCTGGCCGACGATCCCACCCATGCGGTCGATCTGACCCGACTGCGCTCCGTCTACGCCACCTGGCGGCTGCGTGTCCCCGATCTCAGCGATGAAGCGGAAGCAGAAATGGCCGCACACTTCTGGCCCGGCGGAAAACAACCGGTCACGGCGCCGCCACACATCGACTTCGTTAACGACCGCAAGCTGATACTGCGGGCCGAGGGAGGCGCATCCATCGGCTATCGAATCGATGAGGGGGTGTGGCAACTGTATAGCGGCGAGATTACCTTGAAGGCAGGATCGCGTCTGACGGCAAAGGCCATTCGTTACGGCTATGCGGAGAGTGCGGAGGTATTCAGTGCCGGGATGGCGGCCGGTTGAGGAGGCTGATGGCGCTCAGCGCCGAATCGATCGCCGAGCCCTCCCGCCAGGCAATCGAACACCAACCTCAGCAACTGCTGCTGGCGCACGGCTGGTCGAGCAACGAGCCAGATATCCAGATTCACCGCTGCCTGAGTATCATCCAACACCGGGACCAGGCCCTTTGTCATTTCACCCAGAAAGTTCGGAATCCCCACGATACCAAAGCCCAAAAGGGCTGCCCGACGCTGGCTCTGCAACGAATCGGTACGAAACGCCACCCGGGAGGCCGGGATCTGAAAACCGAGCCGTTGCAGCGCCCTGCTGAAAGGTTGAGTAGATAGACCGTCCACAAAGTAATGCTCACCCAGGCTCGCCACATCCGGTCTGCCGTGCGCCGCGATGTAGTCGACACTGGCCCAGGCCCCCATGGGGAGAACGCCAATTCGCCTGCAAACCAGCTCACCCTGATCCGGGCGGACATGACGGACGGCGATATCGGCTTCGCGATCCAGCAGATTCAATCGATGAGGAGAAACGATGAGCTCGATATAGCGCTCGTCCGCACCGGGTTGGTCCTGTAATGGCCGCAACAATTCCGGCACCAGATCGGCAAACACCTCTGCGATCGTCACTCGCACCCGGCCAAGCAGGGTAGACCGTACGGTCTCCCCGACCGACTCCAGTGTCATGGCCTCCCGGTGCATCCTTGCGGCGACTTCCGCCAGACGCTGTCCCGATTCGTTGAGCTTCAACCCTTTGGCGGTACGTTCGAACAGCGCCACGCCCTGCTGGGCTTCGAGCTGCTGTATGTGTCGTGCGACAGTGGGGTGGGCGATATTCAATGCTCGTCCGGCACCTGCCAGACTGCCTGCCTCAACCACCGATACGAAGGTCCGTACCAGATTCCAATCCACTTCGAAGCCGGGCGCCAGGGACATCAGAGGTATCCAGCCTGCTGTTGGGTACACAAAACCGAGAATCTGTTTCTACGTTACTTTAATTCCCATGTCAATTCCATATTGTTACTTTGAGTAACACATACGGTTTCACACAGAAATCGTGGAGACCGTTAAGCAAGGAAGGATTGATCATGAAGAAATCGATTTTCACCGCGACCATCACTCTGGCAGCCGCTGCCCTGGCAGCAGGCGCGAACGCCGAACTCAGCACTGCAAGCGAGTTTCGCGGCTACCAGAACTGCCTGGAAACGTATTCTGGCCAGTTCGCAGGACTCACAACCGAACGCCGTTATCTTCTGGGGCGTTCCGATGCCGGCCGGACCTACTACATCAACGCCACAGCCTGGGACCAAGGCAAGCGGGTCCGGGTCGGCATCAACTGCGAAACCACGGCCAACGGCCGCAAGGTTCTGAGCCGGGAGGTGAGCGATACCCACTTCACACCGATCAGCACCAAGCCGGGGGTTCAAGTAGCCGGCCAGTAACGGTCTGAACATCGATCTCATGCCAGCGGAAGACTACCTCGACCCCTCCCACTGACTTCCGCTGTTTTGTCGGGGCTGCCTGCGGCAGCCCTTTTTTTTGGAGCACGCCTTTCTATGGCATGCTATAGAAAGGTAGTAAGTAAACGCTTACTTATATCAAGATGCCCGCCCTTCAAGCCAGGCCTGAATCAACTCATCGTAGGGAACCGTCTCTCCAGGTGGTTTTTCATCTGCCAACTGCGGCTTAGGTGAACCCGGTCTGGCCAGCCATTCGGCTGGATCTCCCAGCTCGTTGAGC
>QIDL01000061.1 GCA_003228415.1 Gammaproteobacteria bacterium
CCTTGTCATTCTGCCACTGGTGCACGAAGCGACCCTCCATATCCATGAGGAAGGCTTTGTTTTTGTCGGCTGAGAAAAGCGTGTAACCGCGGAAGCTCAGTTGCGGATTGTAGTGAATCAATCCGTTCGGGTGGTGTTCGGAGCGGGCCATGCATGGATCCTTCGGGTGTTGTAACTCCGCTATACTGGTGTTATCCATTCCGGGAAGGCAAGTAAGTGCAGACCGTTAATCTCGGCGCCGGCCATGGTGGCCGGATGCTGCTCATCTCGGCGCTACTCTTTCTCGCAACAACTGTTTCGGTACTTACGCGGGCCCAAACGATGGACGCCTGGTTGGGTGATCTGACCCCCATCAGCCGTTCGGACTGGAATACCGGCAATGCCGCACATCTCTACGAGCGGGCTGGGTTTGGCGGCACGCCCGTGGAGATCGACGTGCTTGCGGGTCTGAGCCCCAGCAGGGCTGTCGAGCGGCTGGTCTATTTCAAAGGGGTACCGGATCAGAGCCTCGCTGCGTTTGACCATTCCGGCATCTTCAAGCCCGGTCTGGATCCATTCCTGCCGAGCCGCCCGGCAACCACCGATGCCGCGAAAACAGACGGTCGCGCGCTTGGCGTCGATGTGAAGGCGGGTGGCAATCGACCCATTCAACCGGTTGTGAACGAATTTTTTTACTGGCTTCGCGCAAGCCGCCTGGAGACCGACCGGGTTGCCTACTGGTGGGCTAACCGGATGCTCACCTCGACCCGGCCACTGGAAGAGAAGATGGCGCTGTTCTGGCATGGCCACTTTGCGACCAATGAAGACAAGGTCCGGGACTATCGGAAAATGCTGCAGCAGTTGGCGATCTTCCAGACCCGGGGACTCGGTAACTTTCGTGAACTCCTCATCGCCGTGGCCCGGGATCCAGCCATGCTGGCATTTCTGGACGCCGGCGTGAATGTGAAGGGTGCGCCGAACGAGAACTTCGCCCGCGAGATCATGGAACTGTTCACCATGGGTGTGGGTCACTATTCCGAGTCCGACGTGCGCGAGGCGGCTCGTGCCTTTACCGGCTGGAACTTCCAAGGCCTGGAGTTCTACGTTAACAGGGATCTGCACGACAGCGGCGAAAAAACCGTGCTTGGGAAGAGGGGATCGTTCGATGGCGTGGAGGTGATAGACCTGATCCTGGCGCAGCCGACCACCGCCGAGTATCTGGCGGCCAAGCTTTACCGCTACTTCGTTCGCGAAGCGTTGGATCGTGAGTTCCAGCAGGAGCTTGGCCGCCGCCTCAAAGCGCTCGACTACGAGATAGCCCCCTTCCTGGCCCTGCTGTTTTCCTCCAGGGACTTCTACTCCAGCGCCTCGATGGGCACCCGGATCAAGCCCCCGGTGGAACTGGTCATCGGCACATACAGGAAACTCGGGCTCAGCACAGTGCCAGGGGTACCGGATTTCAATCGGGTAACCGGCGGTCTGGGCCAGCGTCTGCTGCACCCGCCGACGGTGGCCGGCTGGTCTGGTGGACGCAGTTGGATTACCCCCGGGCTGCTGTTTGAACGTGGCAATTTCGTGCTGGATGTAGTGTTTCCCGACATCGGCTTCATCCCGCCCGATCGCTACCCGACGCTGACCCCGAACATTCTCCTGGTGCACGAACGGCTTCGGGAGGGTGTCGATATCAGCAACGCAACGAGACCGGCCGGTATGGATGCGGAAGGCACAATGATGGCGGCGTCGAATCTGCTCGCGGACCGGGACGAAGCATTCAACACCCGTTACGGCAGTTACCGCGGCTGGCAGATGGCCATAGAGCGAGTGAAACCCATCGTCCGACAGACCGCTCGACTGGACCTTGCCGGGATGGTGGCGCACGCTGCGCTTGCCACGCCTGGTGAGGTCGTCAACTATTTCTCCGAACGGTTTTTCTCGGTAACGCTGGCTGCGAAAAAGCGTGCAGAGCTTGCCGAGTTTCTCGTGGAGCAGCTTGGTACGACCGACATTTCACGTGCGCAGACCTATCTGGAAGAACCCTTG
This sequence comes from Gammaproteobacteria bacterium, assembly GCA_003228415.1. Taxonomy (GTDB): domain Bacteria; phylum Pseudomonadota; class Gammaproteobacteria; order Pseudomonadales; family Azotimanducaceae; genus SZUA-309. Next base: position 2,020 of record QIDL01000061.1, read on the forward strand.
AGGGTGTTGCTGCATCTGATGTTGAGCCTGCCGGAATATCAGTTGGGATGATGATGTCATGAAAAATTCGGCTGTCAGTCGCCGTCACCTGCTCAAGGCCGCGGCAGCCCTGCCCATCGCCAGCCTGCCGGCCTGGGCGTGCAGCGCGGTTACCGGTGCAGACAGTGCCGACGACCGCATACTGGTGGTTGTGGAACTCTCCGGGGGCAACGATGGTTTGAACACCGTGGTGCCGTACGGCGACGACGCGTATTACCGGCTCAGACCCGAACTCGGCATTGCCGAACATCGGCTGCTCAAGCTCGACGATCACTTCGGGCTCAATCCGGGCATGCTCGGTTTCCAGAGGCTCTGGGACAAGGGGCGGCTTGCCGTGGTGCACGGTTGTGGATACGACAATCCGTCGTTCTCCCATTTCACGTCCATGGCCTACTGGCATACCGCCGCACCCAACAGCGGCGCGGAGTTTGGATGGGTCGGCCGCCTCGCCGATCGCATGGCGCCCGAACCCGTGGCTAATTTTGTCATCAATGTGGGCTCGCACCAGTCGCTGGCGGTGAACGGCCGCGTGCACACCCCGGTGGTATTCGATGATCCGGCACGTTTTCAACGGCGCGGGTTTGCGGCCGAGCAGCCGCTGCTGAGCCAGGTCGACGACGACGCTACCGACAACCCGACCCGTGCCTACTTGAACGATGTGGCGAAAAGCGGACGCGATGCCTCCGCAATGATCCGCCAGGCCTGGGACGGTTACCAGACATCGGTGGACTACGGCATCGCGCCTGTGGATCTCAACAAGGTGGCTGCCTGCATCGCCGCCCATCTGCCAGCGCGCCTTTATTACGTGGCGTTTCGGAACAATGCCTTCGACACCCATGTGCAGCAGGGCAATCTGCACCGGCGGTTGATTTCCTACGCCTGCGATGCCATCCACGGTTTTGTGGCCGATATGGAACGACTCGGCATGGCGGACAAGGTGCTGGTGATGGCGTTCTCCGAGTTTGGCCGGCGAGTGCCAGAAAACGCCAACCTCGGCACGGACCATGGTGCCGCGGGTCTCATGTTCATGGCCGGAAAACCGGTCACCGGCGGTCACTATGGCGAACTGCCGAGCCTCACGGAGCTCGATTCCGGCGACAACCTGATTCCTACCACGGATTTCCGCCGGGTATACGCCACCGCCATCGACGGCTGGCTGGCGCCGGGTGCTGCGAACTCGGTGTTGAATGGCTCGTTCGAGACGCTGCCGATTCTTGGTTGAGGGTGAAAGTGTGATCAATCAGCCGGATCGATTGTGAAAAGAGTTTGCCTGCTGCTCGCGCTGCTGGTCTGTTCCACAGCACAAGCAACCCCTCCCAACTTCCTGTTCATTGTGGTGGATGACCTCAACGTGGCGCTGGGTAGCTACGGTCACCCGACCGCGGTGACACCACATATCGACGAGCTGGCGCGGCGCGGTGTGCGTTTCGATCGGGCCTACGTCCAGTATCCGCTGTGCAACCCGTCGCGTGCCTCTTTCCTGAGCGGTTTGAGGCCGGATACTACCCGCGTGTACGCCGGAAATACCTTGCCTCGCCATGCCGTCGGCGACGTGCGCATGCTCCCGGAGTTCTTTGCCGATCACGGCTATTTCACCGCACGAGTGGGTAAGATCACCCATGATCGATTCCCGGACTCGGTCTCCTGGAATGTGTCCGAGGAGGCTCCGTCCAACCCCTACTACATGCCGGGTGTGGATCACTCCGAAGTCCGCGATAACACCTGGATCCCTGGCGCCGACGATGGCCTGACACGTCTGGAGATTCTCGAACACCTGGGCCGTGGCTCAGGCCTGCCGCTGGTGTGGCGGGCCACCGATCAGCAGGATGCGGACACGCCCGACGGCGGTACCGCGCTGCGGATTATCGAGTTGCTGCGCGAACGTGCCCACGATCGCGCCAGCGGGGAAACTCAGCCCTTTTTCATTGCCGCTGGATTCCACAAGCCTCATCAGCCCTGGATCGCTCCCGATTCGTACTTCCAACGACATCCCATCGCCCGCGTCGGGCTACCTGAACAGGTGGAAAACGATCTGGACGATGTACCGGGCGTTGCTTACCGCCTGTTCGCCGATGACGTGGCGCATTCCCCCGATCAGGTCCGCCAGGCCCGCGCGGCCTACCACGCCACGGTCTCGCTGGTGGATACCCAGGTTGGCATCATCATGGCGGAACTTGCCGCGCTTGATCTGGCAGACAACACCATCGTGGTGTTGTTCAGCGATCATGGATTTCATCTCGGCGAGCACGGTGGCCTGTGGCGCAAGGTGTCATTGTTCGAGGAGTCCACCCGCGTGCCGCTCATCGTTATGGTGCCTGGCGGGCAGCAGTCGGCGTCTTCGAGCGCGCTGGTGGAGTTGGTGGATCTGTATCCGACGCTGGCTGAGCTGGCCGGGTTGCCCATTCCGGCCAACCTCGAAGGCACCAGCTTCGCGCCGCTGCTCGACAGTCCGAAGCGGATCTGGAAATCGGCCGTCTTCAGCGAGATTGTACGTGGCGCCAGCCACGGCCGCAGTATCCGCACCGCTCGCTACCGCTACACGGAGTGGCGCAGCGGAGAAACCGTTGCCTTTGAACTCTACGATCTGCAGGAAGACCCCGGCGAATTCATCAACCTGGCGCGCAGCGAGCACCACGCCGAGCGTTTACTATTGCTCGGCGAAGTGCTGGCGGGCGGATGGCAGGCCGCGCGACCCTATCCCCGCTGAGAAAACCTCGCCCGTCCTCTCGCTACGCGTCCGGCAGGTACCAGATCGGTGAGGACCAGACTCGCTCCTGAATCGTCGTGTGCAGATCGGATCGAGGCGCGACACCGTTACGCAGTGCATCCCAGGTGGACCAACGGCAGGTCGGATTTTCCAATGCACGGACATAGTAAAACGCGCGCTCGGCGGGATCGAAGTCAGGATCCCGCCACATGGTAGCCAGTTCCGCGGCGCCGACATCGTCCGAGAACGAGCAGTTCGACAGATCAACGGCCGCGTCGTTGTCGGGGCAGCGGTGGGTCGCCGGGTCCACGGCCAGGCCATCCGAGCAGGCCACGTCGTAGACTGCCTCCCGCATATCACCGTCCAGCAGCGCGCCCTTTATGACCTGCAGTCTTTGCAGCGGCGCGCTTTTCGCGTCACGAGCCGCCCAGATGGCAAAGCTTGGCGCGCCTTCGCCCTGCCCATATAGATCGCTGCCCATGGTGACGCCATTGGCGTAAGCCTGTTCGACCCAATTGGTCTGGTCGACGAGATCCTGCGGGAAGTCATATCCGGCGAAGAATCGCACACGCAAGCGCGGCCCGCTGGTGGCGAAGGTCTCCTTGCGCCGGAATGCATCGAAAATCGAGTCGCGGTTGTTCTCTTCGGCCCAGACCCCGGCGAGCCCCGAGGCACTCCAGGTTTGCAGAGCACCTTCCCGATAGATCTCACCGCCGAGCTCTTTGACGGCTTGCGGGTCGTTGGCGAGTGCCGCGGCTGCCGCTTGCTCGCCGAGGGGAATCGAGCCTCTCTGCTGCGCGGTTGCGTCGAGAATGCCGATCTTGGAGAAGAAATTGCTCTCATCAAAGGAGCCCGCTCCGGTGTGGGTATCGCTGGAGCCGATCAGGCCGAATTTGTAGGGGTTGGTGCCGATCTCGGCCTCCATGACCAGACCCCGCAGATAGGCTTCTCGAAC